>CAZSBU010000057.1:1403-7334 GCA_964605055.1 uncultured Caulobacterales bacterium
CGCTCGCCGTTAAAGACCGGGATCCCGACGCTAATTAACCCCATGACGCATTATCTAGCATTGCTCATTCCGGACAAGCGACATTTTGGGCCGCGACGGTTCAGTAAAAGTAAGCAGGATACACCTGCGCGCCTGACATATATTGAGGCGTCCCAACGCGCCAGACGCAGCCGCAGCTTTGCGTGACGCGCCAAAAAACTTCAAGTTCAGGAAATGCAATAAGCGGGCCCGCGGGTGATTTCGCCTCCCGTAGTTCGGTATTTCGCCAAATTCTCTAACTGTTCGACTTCGTTACCTTTGATCTCGGTCAATTACCAATAGGAGATGGCGGCGTATCGATGTCGGACCGGGTTTGTTTCGGTGATGCATCGGCTACATTTCTAGCCAGCTGTGCGATAAATAGCATGACTAATCGTTCGATTTGCCTTTTTCCTCGTAAACAACAAGCCTTTTTCGCAGATTGCCATTTAACGGAGCCAATGCGCTTGCGACAAGCGGAAAAGGGCTGATCAGGTGGTTGCGCACAGACGGTAATTCCCGCCGTTTTCCGCCGTCACTGCTTTATCCAACCCTGATTGGCGGACCGCGTGGTCGCCGTTGCTGATCGCGCGTAGGAGACCGAACCTGGCCGGATCGAAAATTGCTTTTCATAACGTGCGGTGGTCCCGGATTGGAGCACCTGCACATGTCGGGGGTAGCATGAAAACGGCAATATTAGCAGGTGGCCTAGGTTCGCGGTTAGCCGAAGAAACCGAAATTCGGCCGAAGCCGATGGTTGAGATCGGTGGAGAACCGATCTTGTGGCACATTATGCGCTACTACGCTGCATTCGGGTTCAAGAACTTTGCGATCGCCCTGGGGTATAAAGGCGAGGTTATCAAACGTTACGCGACTGATTTTCCGGCGCTATGGGGTGATGTCGCCGTCGATTACTCACGCCGTTCAATCGATTTCGACAAGCGAACATCGATGGAGGGTTGGCGCATCGACATGCGCGAGACGGGTCGGATGACAAATACGGGCGGGCGGATTAAGCGGCTAAAGGACGCTATCGGTCATGAACGCTTTTTCCTGACTTGGGGCGATGGTTTGTCCACGGTAGACCTCAACGCCCTCCTCGACTTTCATAAAAGCCATGGCCGTCTTGCGACGCTGACCGCGGTCAGGCCGCCTGCGCGATTTGGCCACCTCGAGCTCGAAGACGACGCGATCAAGGTTTTCGATGAAAAGCCGCAGACTGGCGAAGGATGGATAAACGGCGCGTTCTTCGTGCTCGAACCTGAGGTGTTCGATTATATAGATGGGGATGATACTCAATTTGAGAAAGAACCGCTCCAGAACCTAGCCAAGGATGGGCAACTGATGGCCTACCGTCACACAGGTTTCTGGCAGTGCATGGATACAATTCGAGACAAGGCTCTTCTGGAAAAACTATGGGCCTCTGGAGACGCTCCATGGAAGATCTGGTAGCTCGCGAACTTTCCCGAAACGTTAGCGCCAACAATCAACGCGCCAGTATCCAGGAGTTTGATCATGCGTATTCTGATGACCGGGCACCGTGGATATATCGGCGCTGTGGCGGTTCCGCTTTTTCTTGAAGCCGGTCACGAAGTCGTCGGCCTCGATAGCGATCTTTATCAGCGCTGCACATATGGTGGCGCGCTCGGCCCCGCAGGCGACATTGAGTCGATCGATTGCGACATTAGAGACGCAACTATTGAGATGTTGCGGGGTTTTGACGCTGTCGCGCACTTCGCAGGCCTATCGAATGATCCATTAGGAAATCTCGATCCCGAACTCACCTACGACATCAACTTTCGAGCGACCGTTCGTCTTGCGAGTCTCGCCAAAGAAGCTGGGGTACCTCGATTTATATTTTCCTCATCGTGCAGCAATTACGGCGCTGCCGGCGACAACATAATCGACGAGCAGGCCGCATTTAATCCGGTCACGCCCTATGGCCGATCAAAAGTCATGGCCGAGGAGGGACTGCTCAAGCTCGCTGATGCAGACTTTTCTCCCGTATTGATGAGGTCAGCCACAGCCTTTGGCGCGTCGCCGCGGATACGTTTCGACCTCGTCGTGAATAATCTCACGGCGTGGGCGTACACGACCGGACAAGTCATGTTGAAGAGCGATGGCACCCCCTGGCGACCGCTCGTCCACATTGAGGACATCTCGAGAGCGTTTCTTGCCGCCGCCGAAGCGCCGCGAGAAAAAGTTCATGCCGAAGCGTTCAATGTCGGCTCGACCGATCAAAATTATCAGGTCATAGAACTGGCGCGGATGGTCGAAGATGAGTTGCCCGAAGCAAAAATCACGTTCACGGCCGAAGCTGGTCCAGACCTTCGAAATTACCGCGTCGCCTGCGACAAACTTGTACGCGCATTCCCTGACGCCAAGCCTCGCTGGAGTGCGCGTGATGGCGTGCGAGAACTCCATGCGGCGTTTAAACTTAACGGCCTCGACAAGAACGGTTACGAGGGGGAACGGTATCAACGCGTAGCTCATTTAAGGTCACTCCTCGGCTCCGGTGCCATGGGCGCCGACCTGCGCTGGGCAAGCTGACAATCGTGGCCCTTACTCTCCCCGAACAAGACGCGGTGAAGGTAATATCCACCTGCCGTTCATGCGGCTCGAAAAGCCTGTCCGCTGAATTCAATCTTGGCGATATGCCGCTTTCGGATGGTTTTACCAAAGAGGCTACTAAATCCGATCCGATGTTTCCACTCGAAGTTATCGTCTGCGCGGACTGTTCTTTGGCTCAGCTACGCCACACGGTTGCCCCAGAAATTCTCTTTGCGGACGATTATCCTTATTTTTCGTCCTACACCAAGACAGTTGTTGACAACGCGGCTCTTAATGTTGCCGAGGCCTTTGATCGTTACGATATCACCCCCGATGATCTCGTCGTTGAGATAGCCAGCAATGACGGTTACTTGCTGAAACACGTTCTTCAGCGGGGCGTGCGTGCGTTGGGCATTGACCCGGCAAAGGGGCCGGTAGAAGCAGCGAGGCATGCGGGCGTTGAGACGGTGCACGCCTTCTTTACTGAAGCGCTTGCAGTTGAACTTGCGAACAAAGGTATTTCTGCGCGACTCGTTTTCGGAAATAATGTGCTGGCGCATGTGACCGATACGGCCGGGTTTGTGCGCGGTTTTCGGACAATTCTCGCTGAAAATGGCGTCGCAATCATAGAGGCTCCCTACCTGCGCGATCTCATCGATCACGGGGAATTCGACACCATTTACCACGAGCACTTGTGCTATTTTTCGGTAACGGCGCTTGATGCATTGTTTCGCGCGAACGGGCTATTTCTGAATGACGTGAAACCGCTTGCCATTCATGGCGGATCACTTCGCCTGTTTATAGAAAAGCGCGAAGCGCAAAGCTCACGCGTCAAAAAGTTGTTGGCGGAGGAAAAAGCAAGCGGGCTCGCCGGTCCGGAAGCATTTCGCGCCTTTGCTAAAAAGGTCGACGCAATTGGCCAGCAGCTGCGTACCCTGCTCAAAGGGCTAAAAACTGATGGCAAAAGTATTGCGGCTTATGGCGCTGCGGCGAAGGGGACAATTCTCCTCAATCATTTTCGTATCGGACCAGAGACTTTGTCCGTTGTTGCAGATAAAAATCCGCACAAACAGGGATTGTACGTACCAGGCGTAAAGCTGCCGATTGTTTCTCCTGAAGAAATGCTCGCGTCGGACCCTGATGTTATATTGATCCTGGCGTGGAACCATCAAGCTGAGATCATGAAGCAACTGGCGACCTTCCGCGACGCTGGCGGCATATTTGTTATTCCCATTCCAAACCCCGAGATCATTCAATGAGGCGCCTGCTTGCAAAGGAAAACCCGCTTGGCCTTTCTTCGCCTGACGCGGCTTGTCCGGCGTGCGGGTCGATTGAACTTGATCCGGTGCTCCGATATGAAAATATACCGACAAACAGTTGTCTCATTCTAACATCAGAAGCCGAGGCCAAAGCCTTTCCAAGAGGCGACATCGATCTCGTCTTCTGCTCAGCCTGCGGCTTCATGTATAATCGCACGTTCAACGCCCGGCTGACAGAATATTCAGGGCGCTATGAAGCGACGCAGGCTTACAGCGCCGAATTCAATCGCTGGCAGACTGATGTTGCGCGACGGCTCGGCGAAAAATTTGGCCTACGGCAAAAGTCGCTTGTCGAGATCGGCTGCGGCCATGGAGAGTTCTGTCACTTGCTGGCAGCCATTGGCGAAAATGAGGTCGTCGGCTTTGATCCTGCCGCGGAGGAGGTGCGCACGGCGCCGATGCTAAAGGGTGGCGGCAAGGTGACGCTCGTCGCTGATTATTTCGGTCCGGCGACAACTCAAGGATTGGAGGCAGATTGCATTCTCAGCAAGATGACGCTCGAGCACGTACCAGACGTCAATGGCTTTATCGGACTAATTGTAGAGGCTGCTGCTCGTTCCCGTCCAAATATGGGGCTCTACCTACAGGTTCCTGAGAGCGAGCGTATTCTCGACACGCAGGCCTTCTGGGATATCTATTACGAGCATTGCAATTATTTCACTGCCGCCTCATTAGGCACCCTGCTTGCCCGGTCGGGTTTTGCCGTTCGTGAATTGGCGCTCGAGTATTCCAATCAATATCTTGCGGCCTACGCTGATTATATTGGAGAGGCGCAATCCGTCGATAGCTTTGAAGAAACGCTACCAGCGCTTCGTAACAAGGTGGCGCGGTTTAAATCAAAGGTAGATCAAACGATCCGCTACTGGCAGGAGTTCGTCTCCTCCCGCGCGTCCCGCGGTGAGCGCGTCCTGACATGGGGTTCCGGCTCCAAAGGCGTTTCGTTTCTGGGGGTGCTGGAAGAGGCGTCCCAGATCACCGCCGTTGTCGACATAAACCCTCACCGGCAGGGTGGATTTATGGTTGGATCTGGAAGGCCAATCGTAGGTCCTGATCAGGTGGCGGATCTGTCTCCTGATACCATCATTGTTATGAACCCAGTTTACGTTCGGGAAATCTCTGCAATGCTTCGTGAACGAAGCGTTGCTTGCGAAATTGTCGCGCTGGATTGACGCGGTCGTATTCTCCGAGGGACGTCAACTGAAACTGCGGGATGCCGAGACACGACTATCGATGCTTCTTTGCCTATCATCCGTTATTGTCCTAAAATATTTTCATGGGCGAGCATTGATTGTAACGCAATACAGTCCATTGCGTCGCTTGACTTCTTGCAGATACAGCAGCGGCGCCGATTTTAGAAATCTGGAACTGGACCAGCGCAAATGAATTAAGTCTGCTCAGATAGGCAAGCCAACGTCACACTGTTTTCGAACGCTCTTCGAAATGATCATATCCCTTGTTAGGCGCAACGGTTCGCTTTCCGCCCTCGTCGACAAGCATAACGCCGGCGCCGCGGACGACTGAACCGACGCGCGTGACCGGCGTCTTGGTAAGCTGCGACGCAAGCTCAATCGCTCGCCGACGCGAGGACGGCGCGGTAAAGGCGATTTCATAATCATCCCCAGCGCTCGCGAGCCAGAGCAAAGCGTTTGCCCGATCGGGCTGGCTGCCAACCCATTCGGCAGCGGCCGCCGATAACGGCGCCCGCTCAAGCAGCAATTCGACCTGAACGCCCGACAGATTTGCGATGTGATTGAGGTCTGCGATCAGCCCATCCGAGACGTCGATTGAGGCGCTGGCGAGACCGCCAAGAGCGCTGCCTATCCCCAGTCGCGGACGGGGCAATTGATAGCGATCAATAAGGTAGGTGCGGTCGGCGGTTGTAAATCCTTTTTGCTTTTGCGCTGCTTTAAGGCCAAGCCCGCCATCGCCAATCGTTCCCGTAACATAAACATCGTCGCCCACCGCTGCCCCGCTGCGCAAGACAACGCCGGATTTCGAGGCTGAGCCAAAGATAGTCACTGAGATTACCAGCGGCGCTGACTGC
>CAZSBU010000057.1:7344-8434 GCA_964605055.1 uncultured Caulobacterales bacterium
CGGCATGCAGGGTTGTATCTCCGCCATACAAGGAAAGTTTGAATTCCTGTTGATCAAGCTTGAGGCCTTCGGCGAAAGCAGCGATCTGATTTGCATCAATCAAGCGCGGCAAAGCCAGCCCCAGGAAATATCCGACCGGCTTGGCCCCTTTTGCCGCAAGGTCCGAAAGATTGACCCGTAACGCTTTTCGAGCCACCCGCTCCATGGGATCGCTGGTCAGGAAATGCACGCCAGCGATTAGAATATCTTTCGATACAACGTAAGATTTTTCCGCCAGCGTCGCAGCGTCGTCAGTCAAACCATAAGCGCCCTCAACGCCAGCAGTCAGAGGGGCGAAATAACGCTCAATGAGGTCAAATTCGTTTTCTAACACATCATCAGTCTGCCAACGGACCTGGCGCGCCAATAGGCAAGTTCTTTAGCGACCGGGCGGCGGCGTCGAGAACGCCGTTGACGAAACTTGGCTCATCGCCTTCAAAGAAGGCCTTCGCAACTTCCACATACTGATCGATTGTAACAGCGCTCGGCGTCATAGGTTCGTCTACCAGTTCGTAAACCCCCGCCCTCAGAATCGCCCGCGCGGTTGAATCGAGGCGGGACAACGTCCAGTTTGTCGACAGCAGCGACTCGATCATCCGGTCTATGCGCTTCTGGCCGGAGACAACGCCCCGCAAAATGCGTGCGAACAAGTCGCGGTCGGGTTCGCCGAGAGCGAAGCCTTCGGCAGTCGTTCCAAATCGGTGGGTCATGAACTCGAGGATGACGGATTCAACGCCGGCCCCGGAGATGTCCATCTGGTAGAGCGCCTGAACGGCGGCCATCCGCGCCTCGCCGCGCGCCTCGCTCCAGTCGGATGTCTGAGATCGAGCCGCCACGTTAGTTTGCCTCCGTATTTTCCTGATCATCAAGCGCGTCGAGAAACTGCTCGAAATCCTTTGCTTCGCGGAAATCCTTGTAAACGGACGCGTAGCGGACATAGGCAACTTCGTCGAGCCCGGCGAGCCCAGCCATGACGAATTCGCCAATCGTCTTCGACTCGATTTCGCTCTCGCCGCTCGACTCCAGCCGGCGGATTATGCCCGAGACCATC
>CAZSBU010000057.1:8444-13464 GCA_964605055.1 uncultured Caulobacterales bacterium
CCATCTGCTCGACTCTCTCAATGTCCACATTTCGCTTGCGCAGCGAGATCTGCACAGATCGCATGAGTTTATCGCGATCGAAGGGCACGCGCCTGCCAGAGCTTTTTATTACCACCAGCTCGCGCAACTGCACCCGCTCAAACGTCGTAAAACGGGCGCCGCAAGCTGAGCATTGCCGCCGACGGCGGATCGATGAGCCGTCCTCAGCGGATCGAGAGTCCTTTACCTGCGTATCGTCGCATCCGCAAAAAGGACACCTCATGGATCTACTCTTCTGTGGTCCAGCTTGATCAGGCGTAAATCGGGAAGCGCGCAGTCAGCGTTCTTACGCGATCGAACACGAGTCGCTCGCGTTCAACCATGTCTTCGCCAGCGGCCAGCGCATCAAGGATTTCAGCCATCAGGGCGCCAACCTCCCGGAACTCAGCTGCCCCGAAGCCGCGCGTCGTTGAGGCTGGAGAGCCAACCCGGATCCCTGACGTTATCGCCGGTTTTTCCGGATCAAATGGAACGCCGTTCTTGTTGCAAGTAATCCCTGCATTTTCGAGGCTGCGTTCGGCCGCGTCGCCTTTCACGCCTTTAGGACGCAAGTCAATCAACGCGAGATGAGTGTCCGTCCCACCGGACGCGACCGCATACCCTGCGTCAACAAGTGTTGCTGCGAGCACCTTCGCGTTGGCGATAACGGCCTGCCCATATGTTCGGAATTCCGGGCGCAACGCTTCGCCGAATGCAACCGCTTTGGCTGCAACGACATGCATCAACGGACCGCCTTGGATACCAGGGAAAAGCGCTGAGCGGATTTTTTTTGCGAGGTCGGCATCGTTAGTCAGAACGAGGCCGCCGCGCGGGCCGCGCAGCGTCTTGTGCGTAGTCGTCGTGACGACGTCCGCAACGCCTATTGGCGAGGGATAAAGTCCTGCGGCGACAAGTCCGGCAAAGTGAGCCATGTCAATAAGCAGCTTGGCGCCAACTGCATCAGCGATTTTCCTGAATCTCGGAAAGTCGATAATGCGCGAATAGGCGCTTCCGCCAGCAATAATCAGCTTGGGCTTGTGTTCATGCGCGAGCGCCTCGGCGGCGTCATAGTCGATCAGATGATCATCCCGGCGTACGCCGTAATGCACAGCTTTAAACCATTTTCCCGACTGATTCGCTTTGCCGCCATGCGTCAGGTGGCCGCCAGCCGCCAGATCCATTCCGAGAAAACAATCGCCCGGTTGCAGCAGCGCCATGAAAACTGCCTGATTCGCCTGACTGCCCGAATGAGGCTGCACAATCGCTTCGGCAGACCCGAATAGACGGCAGGCGCGCTCAATCGCCAAAGTCTCCACCTGATCGACGAATTCGCATCCGCCATAGTACCGGCGGCCGGGATAACCTTCGGCGTATTTATTGGTCATCACCGAGCCCTGCGCCTCGAGAACGGCGCGCGAGACGATATTTTCCGAGGCAATCAGTTCGATCCGCCCCTGCTGCCGCCCGAGTTCCCGAGAGACAATTGCGCCAACTTCCGGGTCGGCGTCGTCGAGGTCGCGGGAGAAAAAGCTCTGTCGGACTTGCATCGCGGGAACGTTCATTTTCGGCTTTCCTTTCGATCGCTTGCGCTGTCTGTGGCCTCGCAACAGAAGCGGTCACCCAGCAACCACAGCGCAGCCCGATATTGCAATCGGATATACGCCCGCCGGTTCAGCCGGGCAATGCGACCCCTACCCGCGCGCGCTGACAAGATGAAAGAGCGGGGTTATGCATGCAGCAACGACAACCTGAGATGTGTCTTTTCATTGCTAGGCTTACCAAAAATTGCTCCAAGCCCAGCGATCACTCTAACTTAATTGGAAAGCACGCTTGATTTCTCAAATATAGAAGCCTATCCCGAATACTCTGAACCCGTTGGGCAAAATATACTGGTTCGGACAAATCTAGAGGGGGATTAATGGCAAACGTTGCAGGCTAGCGCCGTGCGACGCGCCAAGGTTACTGAGGAGGTGGTTTCATGTCTGATTCGGAATTTTCTATGAGCGCGGCGGATACGCTGCATCTTGCGACAGATATTGTATCGGCGTTCGTGACGAACAACACTGTGAGCGCAGAAAGACTGCCGTCTTTGCTTCAGGAAGTGCATGACGCAGTGAAAGCCCTCGCGGCAGGTGGCACTGCCAGCGCCGGCGCGCAGGAACCGGCCGTCGCGATCAAAAAATCAGTGACGCCCGACTACGTGATCTGCCTTGAAGACGGCAAGAAGTTGAAAATGCTGAAGCGTTATTTGCGCACGCAATACAATCTCTCGCCAGAGGAATACCGGCGGAAATGGAACCTGCCCGCTGACTACCCGATGGTCGCGCCGAACTACGCCAAGCGCCGGTCGGAATTCGCCAAACAGATCGGTCTCGGGCGCATAGCGGGTGAACGCCGCCCGCCAGCGCCGCGAGCGGCCGCCAAGAAAGCTGGCGCAAAGCCGCGCGGCAGACCGCGCAAGGCTGCTTGAGAGGGACCCAGGCTGTTCAAGAACAAATAATTCGGCCGCACAGATGATTGTGCGGCCGAATTATTTAGTGCTGCGCTGTGATGTCCTAAAGATGAATAACGTCTATTTCGATCTATAGCCGGTAGCGAACCTGGTCGGCCCAGAAGCGTTCGAGCCGCTGCAATGTCTTGTTTGTGCTGGCCATCAAGTCGATGTCGACGCCGCCCACCTGTTCAACGGAACCGAGCTGACGCTCGAACAGGTCAGAGATCTTCTCGCGGACATGCAGGCCGGTTGGCGTCAGCGACACGCGCTTCGAACGGCGATCGACGTCCGAACGTTGGTCGCGAATATAGCCCTTATCAATGAGCTGCTTGAGATTGTACGACACGTTCGAGCCGAGATAATGGCCTCGTGAGCGCAATTCACCAGGCGTCAGTTCGGCGTCGCCAATGTTATAGAGAAGCAGCGCCTGAACAGAATTGATGTCAGTCTGCCCCAAGCGTTCCAGCTCATCCTTGATGACGTCCAGCAATTGGCGGTGCAGACGCTCCACCAGATGCAGCAATTGCAGGTAGGACGCCCGCAAGGTTTCTGGCGTCGGGAGCGATTTTTCGCTCCGCCCTATTATCGCCGCGTTCATCGCCCGTTCAGCCACTGCTGCTGCTCCCGCCTTAAATTTGTCTAAGAACAATCAGGAAACTACCCAAACTCTCTAAAAGCGGCGTTAAGTCCGGACGTTCGAGTTGCAATCAATTGCGAGCGTGAGCGATAAACTTTTGGAAAGCTTTGACCCGCGAAGGAAGCCGCATGAGCACGACCCGGCAGGAATTTCCCACCTCACGCCTGCGCCGCCTGCGCGCCAACGCCTGGTCTCGTGGTTTGGTCGCCGAGACGAGTTTGGCGCCGCAAAACCTCATCTGGTCGATCGTCCTGTGCGAGGGCGAGAATCGACGCGAGCCGGTCGCTTCGATGCCGGGCGTCGAGCGCTTGTCGATCGACGAGGCAGTCAAGGCGGCGCGTGAGGCGAAAACACTCGGCATTCCGGCGCTTGCTCTTTTTCCGCATACGTCAGCCGCCCATCGCAGCGCAGACGCCCGGCTTGCCCTCAATCCGGAAAATCTCATGTGCCGGGCGGCGCGCGCTATAAAGGACGCCGTTCCCGATATTGGCTTGATGGCCGACGTTGCGCTCGATCCTTATACCGATCACGGTCACGACGGGCTGATGCGCGACGGCGTTATCCTGAACGATCCGACCGTTGAGATGCTCGTCCGGCAGGCGATCGTCGAAGCGCGCGCCGGGTTCGATATCGTCGCCCCCTCCGACATGATGGATGGGCGCATCGGGGCGATCCGGCGCGGGCTCGAAGCCGAAGGCTTCGTCGACACGCAGATCATGTCGTATGCGGCAAAATACGCCTCGGCCTTTTATGGTCCCTATCGCGACGCCATCGGTTCGTCCGGCGTGTTGCAGGGGGATAAACGCACCTATCAAATGGACCCTGCGAATACGGATGAAGCCCTGCGTGAAGTGGCGATGGATATCGCCGAAGGCGCCGATAGCGTCATGGTGAAGCCGGCGGGCGCCTATCTCGACATAATCCGGCGCGTCAAGGATACGTTCCGCATGCCGACATTCGCCTTTCAGGTATCGGGCGAGTATGCGATGATCGTCGCCGCCGAACAGAATGGCTGGATAAAGGGCGACGCGGCGGTGCTCGAAAGCCTGACGGCGATCCGCCGAGCCGGCGCCGACGGCGTCATCACCTATTTCGCCCCGCGGGCTGCGCGGCTCCTGAGCGCGTAATGCGCCCCCCTTGGCGTACTTCCGCAATCTGCTCTTCTCCCCAACCGTCAGACAGAGTAGAAACTCGCAAAATTCAAGTGCGCGCCCCGAATTTGGCCGCCTGGTGAAATTTAATGGAGAAAGGCTCTGATGCGCGCCCTCATTAAAGCGAAGCCGGAAGAAGGTATCTGGATGGCGGATGTCGCGCGCCCCGCGATTGGCCCCAACGACGTGCTGATCAAGGTCCGGACGACCGCCATCTGCGGCACGGATGTGCACATCTATAACTGGGACGCCTGGGCGCAAAAAACGATCCCGGTGCCGATGGTTGTCGGCCACGAGTTCATGGGCGAGATCGTCGAGATTGGGTCCGAGGTTCACCCCGAACATTCCAAGATGAAGATCGGCGACCGCGTGTCGGTGGAAGGACACGTCACATGCGGCTATTGCCGCAATTGCCGCGCGGGCCAGCGGCACCTCTGCCGGAACACGCAAGGCATTGGCGTCAACCGGCCGGGCGCCTTTGCCGAGTACATCGCGGCGCCGGCGTTCAACGTCTATCGCCTGCCCGACGATATCTCCAACGAACTTGGCGCGATCTTCGATCCGTTCGGCAATGCGGTGCACACCGCGCTCGCGTATGATCTCGTCGGCGAGGACGTCCTCATTACCGGCGCCGGACCCATCGGCGTTATGGCGGCCGCCGTCGCGCGCTTCGGCGGCGCGCGCCATGTGGTCATCACTGACATTAATGATTTCCGCCTC
>CAZSBU010000058.1:0-3506 GCA_964605055.1 uncultured Caulobacterales bacterium
TGGCGCGACCAGTAGGAGAAACCACAAGGCGACCATCAAGTAACAAAGCGCGCCAGTCAGTCGGATCGGTTTCATCGCAGCCTCCTATCGGCGCAGGTTGGCGTTGGTGGCGAGAATTTCGTCTGACGTCTCGATAACGCGCGCATTCATCTCATAGGCGCGCTGGGCGGCGATCAACGCCGTGATCTCCTGCACGGGATCGACGTTCGACGTTTCAACAAATCCCTGCAGGATGCGGCCAAAGCCCGGTTCTCCCGGCGATCCGATCAGAGGCTGTCCAGAGGCTGACGTTTCCAGCAGAAGATTGTCGCCTATCGCCTCGAGACCGCTTTGATTGAAGAAAGTAACGAGTTCCAATCGGCCGAGCTCGCGCAATTGCTGGTCGCCGGCGATACGCGCTTCAATGACGCCGTCTTCGGATACAGAGACGTCGATTGCGTCTTCGGGAATAACGACGCCCGGCAAGACTTCATAGCCGTCTTCGGTGACCAGCCGTCCGTCTGCGGAGACGGCGAAATTCCCGGCGCGCGTGTAGGCTTCCAGACCATCCGGCAACTGGATGCGGAACAACCCGCGCCCGGAAATCGCGAGGTCGAAATTATTGCCTGTCGTGGTGACGTTGCCTTGCTCGGTGATGCGATAAACCGATCCGGTTTTAACGCCCGCGCCAATTTGCACACCGTTCGGCACCGTCGTGCCGGTCGCGGATGAAAGCGCGCCCGGACGCTCCAGCGTCTGATAGAGGAGATCTTGAAACTCCGCTCTCTGACGTTTGTAACCAATTGTATTGAGGTTCGCGATGTTGTTCGAAATTACCTCGACATTGCGCTGCTGCGCCAACATGCCCGTCGCGGCGATACTCAAGGATTTCATGGCGTTCCTGATCCTTTATCCGTCACTCAATGGTCGGCGTCAGTTCTGGCCGGTCAGCGTCGAGATGGCGCGCCGGGCGAGCTCGTCGGAGGTTTCGACAACGCGCGCAGCCTGTTCATAGGCGCGCATGATCTCGATCATATCGGTCACTGCTGCGATGGGCTGAACGTTTGCTGTCTCGACAAACCCTTGTCGAATGCGACCGCGCGGCGCATCGACGGGGTTCTGGCTCGCCGCAAAAAGATTGTCGCCCGCCTTGCGCAAGACTGATTGATCGCTGAAGCGCGCGACGCTTAAAAACCCGATGTTCGCGCCCGCTTGCTGCAATTCGCCTTCTGTCGACAGGACGACTGAACCCTCATCGGGATCAATCAGGATGGGCGCGCCGCCCGCATCAAGCACCCGCGCGCCTGATCGCGTCGTCAGTTCGCCAAACTCATTCACCTGAAAACGGCCGTCGCGCGTGTAACGCACGCCGGCGTCGGTCTCGACGGTAAAGAATCCATCGCCGTCAATAGCGAAGTCGAAATCCGCATAGGTCGGCTCAATCGCCCCCGGCGAGAAATCGACATAACTCTCTGGATCGAACACGAGCGACACGGACGGATCGCCTGAGGATTGGTCGAGACGGGCGACGTATTCACGAAACAGAACCCGGTCCGCCTTGAAGCCGGCGGTCGACTGGTTGGCGATATTGTTGGCGGTCGTCTCCAGCGCGCGCGCCAGGACGATCTGTTTTGAAAGGCCGGCTGTGATGGCGTTTTCCAAGGGACGCTCCGAAACTGCCGCAACGGACGGCAAAGGAACATCGGCAAGCAGTGTGCCAAAGAAAAACCAAACAAAAACAACGGAGAGTCGAGCCCGTAGCAATTTGCGCGGCAGATTTTGCCCGGCAGGATCCACCGTAGCAACGCTCCCTTAACCGTGTTCGGTCAAAACCTTGGATAGCGAGTCCAGAGGCAGAAAGCCATGAAACGAAACCGCGCGCCTCAGTCTGTGCGCGTTGCATCGCCAGCAAGCGCGGCGCGTACGCGCGTGCCCGGCAAATATGTCGTGCTGGCTCTCGGCGCCGCAGCAGCGACATTCGCCGTCACCGCCGCGGTCTGGCCGCAACCCGCCGTTGATGCGCCGCGCGCCCCTGCGGTCGCCGCACTCTATGCGCCCCTCGGCGAATATCTCGTTGATCTTGCCCCGGACATTCACGGCCGCGTCGCATATTTGCGAATTTCGCTCGATGTTCAGCTGGCGTCGCAAGGCGCCCTGGCGGCTATAGAAGCTGAGCGCCCGGCAGTCGATGAACGGGTCAGCTTCTTTCTCCGGCAATTGACGCCTGAAGATCTCGACGGTTCAGAGGCGTCAACGCGATTGAAGTCCGAATTGCGCCGGCGCATCGAGCTGGCCGCGGGCGAGGGCGCCATTCGCGACGTCATCGTCAGGCAACTGATAGTCCAGTAGGAGCGCCCATGCCCCCGCTTTCGACGGCCGCATCGACCAAGAGACCAGCTGAGCCATTGGGTGGCGAGGACGACGTGACGTGGACGCTACCCGGAACGCGGGGGGCTCGAGGAACGCAAGGCGGCAATTTTGAAGATATCCTCGGTATAGATTTCAACGCGCCCGGCGCTGACCGCTCCGGACTGGGCGCGCTCGTAAATTCTGCGCTTGTCGCCCATCAGCGTCTGCCGGTCCTTGAGGCAATCTTTGATCGCACCGCGCGCCGCATGTCGACCAGCCTGCGCCAGATGACGGATGAGGCGGCCGATGTGACGCTTGATGACGTTTCCTCAACCCGGCTCGGCGATTTCCTTGAGAGCCAGGAGACAGGCGTTGTCATCGGCGTTATCCGGTCGCAAAAACTCGAGTCCTACTGCCTCATCGCGGCGGATAGTCCACTCGTTCACGCGGTTGTTGATCTGTTGCTCGGCGCCCGGCGCAGCGGCGTCGCGTTAGAAGTTGAGGGGCGCGCCTTCACCGCCATTGAGCTCGGGCTTGCACAGCGCGTTCTGCAAGCGCTGGTCGCCGACTTTAACGAAGCCTTTCGCCCCATCGAGGAGGCAGGCTTCGCTATTGAACGGATCGAAACGACGCCGCGCTTCGCCGCAATCGCACAGGACGCAAGCGTGTGCTCGCTGTCGAAGTTCCGGATACGAATTGGCGGCGTTTCCACAAGGCTGTCCTTGCTTATTCCGCATTCTTCTATCGAGCCGGTTCGGGATATCCTGTTACGCGATTTCGTCAATGAGGCCGGGGCAACCGCCAACAATTGGCGTGCGCACCTCGCCGCGGAAGTCCGGTCAACTGAAATAGAGGTGACAGCGGTGCTCGCCGAACCCGTATTGACCATACGCGCGCTGCAACAACTCGAAATCGGCGGCACGCTGGCGTTGGGAAGGTCTGGCGGCGCGGATATTGGACTGCATGCGAGCGGCGCGCGCATCGCGCGGGGCCGTTTCGGACGGGCCGGCGATTGGCTCGCGGTGCGTCTGCAGACAGCGCCGGATGGCGGCGAGACGCTCGCCGCAGCCTCGGTAACGGAGGCGATAAATGACCGTTAGTCTGTTGGTCGATCTTGTGATGAGCGGCCTGCTTATTGGGGCGGCGTTACTGCTCTGGCGGTTCAATCGGCGGCTCGC
>CAZSBU010000058.1:3516-9276 GCA_964605055.1 uncultured Caulobacterales bacterium
GTTTCGTACGGCGCAGTCGGAAATGCGGGAGGCGGTGTCGATGTTCGACGCGGCGGCTCAACGCGTAGAAGAAAGCCTCAAGCGCATTGAGGCGACCGGACGTATGCGCAACGTCGAGTTCGAGCGCGCCATGCGCCGTGTTGGGGATCTCGCGACCGAGCTTTCCGTAATGGCGGCCGCCGGCGACCGCACGGCGGAGCGCCTCGACCGCCTGATCGCCGCGGCGCGAGAGGCGGCTCAGGCGCTGGACGCTGCGCAGCCGATCAAAACGGATCGCGCGGCATGAGTAACAAAAGCGCAGTCGCACTCCCCCGGATCGTCCCTGTACTGATCCTATGCCTGCTTGCAGTCGCTGCGATAAAGCTGAGCCGGGTCGGCTTTGGCTTTTCGTCAGCCGCGAGTGCGCCCATTTTGGGGTTGGCGGTTGAAGCCGTGTCGCAGGGAAACGAGGCAGGGCTGCAAGAAGACGCACCCGTACAAAGCGGCGGCGAACGACTGGCCAGTCTACTGGCTGAGCGCGCGGCGGCGCTCGATCGCCGCGAGGCGGAGATCGATACCCGCGAGAAACTGCTGCAGGCGACCGAGCGGCGGCTTGAAGCGCTGGAGTCTTCTATTCACGCGAGCAGGCTCGCGCTGGCTGCGGACGAACAGAAAATCGAGCAAAGCGAGCTTGAGCGGTTCCGTGCGCTTTCAACCGCCTATGAACGGATGAAACCGCGCGACGCAGCGCCAATATTCGAGACGCTGGGCGACGATATTCTTGAGCCCATCGCTGCGGGCATGCGCACACAGGCGCTCGCCGGCGTTCTTGCCGAAATGCAGCCGGAAAAAGCCAGGGCGCTGACAGAAAAGCTTGCTGCGCGAGCCCGGCGCGAAGCAGCGCGCGCTCCGGCGACTAATGGCGCCGTCAACGCGCCGCCTGCTCTGTGAGCCGCGCGACGCCATTGACTGCACTCCGCGCTGCAGGGCTAATCCTCAGCGTAGAGATGGTATCTTTGGGGCAAAGCCTCGGCGCTTCCGGAGAATTCCTTGCTCGCGAAAAAGCGCTGACGCACGCGATTAACGAGGCGCACGCGACGCCTCTGCCGTTGGGCGATAGAGTCGGCGCGCAGCTAGCGCTGGCCCGGTTTTATGTCTCCGAAGGGCTGCATGCCGAAGCGCTTGCCGCCATCGGCGAGCCTGACCTGCGAGGGGCAAGCGTGGAGGCGTTGATTCTCGCCGCAGAACAATCAGCGGCCATGGCCCGCTGGCGCCGTGTCATTGAAATTAGCGACGGATACGAAACGATAGAATTGCTGCGGTTGCGGGCAATCGCTTTGTCGAAGTTAGGCGACGATCGCACGGCGGCGTCAATATTCGGACAACTCGCGCCGACGCTGCCCGCGGATCATTTTCTGGCGCATGATGAGCGCCTTGCGCGGGCCCGGGCCGCGCTTGCCACGAATGACGCCGGCACGGCGGCGGACCTTTTCGGGCAGGCGACCGTCGCGGGCTTCCCGCCAGCCCGCGACGCAGAGCGTCGGCTCATTCTCGCGCATGTAAAACGCGGGTCCGGCGACGTCGCGGCGGCGCGGGAGGACTACCGGCGGCTTGCAACGTTGGCGCCGGAAGCGATCGCCGCGGAGGCGCAGATCTCGCTGCTGGAGCTGGATTGTCAAGCTCGCGCAAATTGCCTTGCGGACGCCGAAAAGCTGCTCCTGCAATGGCGCGGCGGGGCGGCCGAACGGCGCATACGCCTTTTCGCTGGAGGAGCGGCCATCGAGGCTCAATCGACGAAGCGCGCATTTATGATTTTGCGCGGGCTTATTGATCATCACGCCGAGTCCGAAGAGGCCGCTGAAGCGCGCGCGATACTCTCGAAAGCTATGACAAGATTGTTTGCTGACAATTCAGACCTCGGACCTGTCGAGGCTGCAGCGCTCTTTCGCGACAATCTGGATCTGGCCCCGCCCGGTCGCGCTGGAGATGCGCTCATTCGCGAAGCGGCGTTGCGTCTTTCATCGCTTGGACTTTCCGCTGAGGCCGCAACGCTCCTTGAACATCAGGTATTCTACCGACTGCGCGGCGAGGAGAGGGCTCGCGTCGCCATCGATCTGGCGAAAACGCACCTTGAGGCGCAGGCCCCGCAGTCAGCCCTTGAGGCAATCCGTTCGACACGTATCGCGGGCCTCAATGCCGACGACGCCAAAGCCCGCCTCGCGCTGGAGGCGCGGGCCCTCGCAGCGCTTGGGCGTATCGACGAGGCTTTGGAACTCGTCACGGGCGCGCCGGAAGACGAGGCCGACCTGATGCGGGCGGAATTTTTCTGGACCGCCGGCGTGTGGTCACAAGCGGCCGCCGCCTATGCGCGGATCCCGCAGTCGACCATTAGCGAAAACGACCTCTCCGTCGCCAGGACCGCTATCCTGCGCGCCGGAGCAGCCTATCTTCTGGCAGATGACGTCGACGGATTTTCAGTGTTTGAAGCAAGCATTGCCGCCAGATTTGAAGGCGCTGCGCATCTTAAATTGTTGCAAGCGCTCGGGGCGCTTGGCGATTCAGAAATCAGCGAGGCGCGTGTGATGGAAGCCTATCGCGTGGCGTTTTCTCAGCGCGGCGAAAGTTAAATCACCCAAGCCTTAAGCTGCGCTGGAGCGCGTCGCGGGCTTTTCGGAGGTCGTGCGGGCTTCATCGAACACGGCGTTGCGGCCGCCGCGCTTGGCTGCAAACAGTGCTGTATCGGCGCGCTCGATCAGCGTCTCGGACGTGTCTTTTGCCCGCAGCAGCGCGACGCCCATTGACATCGTAATGGCGCCAAGATCTTCTTCGGTCCGGCGTTTCTTCAGTCGGCGGACCTCTATCGAGTGGCGAATGCGGTCGGCGAGCATAACCGCGTTCTCAAGCGACGTATCAGGAAGAAGTATGGCAAATTCTTCGCCGCCATATCGCGCGAGAAGGTCTTTTCCCTTGATGTTGGCGTTCATGACTTCCGCCACAAGGCGTAGAACCTGATCGCCGGTCTGGTGGCCCCAGCGGTCGTTGAAATCCTTGAAGTGATCGACGTCGGCCATCACGAGCGCGAGCGGTGCGCCTTTGACGCGCGACGCCGCGATCAATTCCTCGATCGCCGAATCGAAGCTCTTGCGGTTGCGCATGCCCGTCAGCGGATCGGTCATGGCCTCCTGTCTGATACTCTCGATGTTCTGCCGCAGCGTCACTACCTCGTCTGACGATTTGGCAAGCTGGTTTTCGAGCTGGCGATTTGCTTCGCGTACAGATTTTGTGACCGCAATAACGCTTTCGACAAGCGTGCTGATTGTCGGATTGTCGGCCGCTGATTTTTTCAGTTCAGTCGAGACTTTCTGCAACTCATCCGTATTGACCGCCGTTTTCTCGCCGGTCGCCTCGATCGCGTCGGTCAGCAGCGCCATCTCTTTTTCGAAGCGCTCAACGAGTTCGATGACGTCCTGGGAAAGATCGGCGCGCAGAACGAATTCGTTATAAATTTCATCCGCATCCGCTTGCGCGAGGCCTCCATCGCGACGTTCGCGCTTGTCGATCTCGCGCGATAGGGCGGGGTTCTTCCCGCTTAGATGAATCGTCCACAATTCAATATTGTCGGGCGTCGCGGCAAGCCGTGCGGATCGAAGCGCGGCGAGCGCGCGCTCGGCGAGTTCATATGTGTCGTCGAGGGTGGCCGGCATGAGGGCGATGCGTCTTCCAAAGCGCCGCCCGGCGGGCGGTCTGCTTCATGACGGTAATCCCGCCCCGTAAAAGAACATCTAAGCAGGCGCATCGAGTTGTGGTTAACGACTCATGAATGCGGGCACATCCGAGCCGAAGCCGGTAACGCCGTCCGCGCGTTCCCGCGGTTGCCGGTCGCCGGACGGGCGAACCGAAGCGTCCCGGCCGGGCGATACCTGTTCCGATGGATGGCGATTGGAAGGGTGGCGATTTTCCGAAATCGGACGATGCTCTGGCAGAGACCCCTCGTAAGCGACGCCTTCGCGGGGTCGCCGGTCCCGGGAGCGACGTGGCCGCGACGGCGCGCCTGCATCGCGCTCGGTTGTCGCGGGCGACTGTTCAAAAGCTTGATGGGCCGCCGGCTGCGACGCCACGCGTTCCGGACGCGCGCTGTCTTCGCGCGGTTCACGCGCTCGCCCGCGCCCGTCGCGGGAACGCGACGCCGGACGGCGATCGCCGCCGCGGGATGGGGTCTTGGGTCTTGCATTCGCGTCGGCCTCTGCATCCGTCATGACGGAGCCGAGCTCGAGTTCCTCGATGCTGCTTGAGCCGATGGTTTTCAGGATGGCGTCGTAGGCTTTGCCGTCGTTCGGCGTAACCATCATATAGGTCGTACCCTGACGGCCAGCGCGGCCAGTGCGGCCGATGCGGTGGACGTAATCATCGGCATGGATCGGCGTGTCGAAATTGAAAACGTGGCTGACCGCCGGAATGTCGAGCCCGCGCGCGGCGACGTCGGACGCGATCAGGAATTGAACCTCGTCATTACGAAACTTGTCGAGCGTCTCGGTGCGGAACGCTTGCGCAAGATCGCCATGCAACGGGCGAGCGTTGAAGCCGTGCTTTTGCAAGGACTTGGCGACGACGTCTACCGTGGATTTGCGGTTGCAGAAAATAATGCCGTTCTTGACGCCTTCCATACTGAGCAGATGGCGCAGGATGGCGCGCTTCAAGGCGTCGTCTTTGGAGGGCAGACGAACAATCCGCTGCGCGATTGTTTCGGCGGTTGTGGCGGGCTTTGCGACCTCGATCCGCACAGGACTGCGCAGGAATTGATCCGTAATGCGCTGGATTTCCGGCGGCATCGTCGCTGAGAAGAACAACGTCTGGCGCGTCGCCGGGGTCAGCTTGAAAATGCGCTCGATGTCGGGAATGAACCCCATGTCGAGCATGCGGTCCGCCTCGTCGACGACCATGATCTCAATGCCGTTCAATAACAGCCGTCCGCGTTCGAAATGGTCGAGCAGCCGGCCGGGCGTTGCGATCAGCACGTCGACCCCGCGCATCAGCTTCGCGTCCTGGTCGCCGAACGACACGCCGCCGATCAGTAGGGCCATCGTCAGCTTGTAGTATTTTCCGTACTTCTCGAAATTGTCCGCGACCTGCGCAGCAAGCTCCCGCGTCGGACATAAAACCAGCGTACGCGGCATGCGCGCGCGCGCGCGTCCGCGCGCGAGGCGCTGGATCATCGGCAGGGTGAACGAAGCGGTCTTGCCCGTGCCCGTCTGGGCGATGCCTAAAACGTCGCGTCCCTTGAGGGCCTCGGGGACGGCAGCCTCCTGAATTGGAGTAGGAGTAGTGTAGCCGGATTCGGCAATTGCCTTGAGAATGTTCTCTTCAAGGCCAAGGTCAGCAAACGACATGCAGTACTTTCATCTTCCGCTGCGCAGTTCTCCATAAGGTTCCCTGACCGACAGGCGGCGGCGCGGGCGACAGTGCGCGTCGAGGAGAGGCTAGCAGCTTGGGTTAAGGCGTGGTTTTTGTTTAACGCCCCGCCCTTCCGCCGAAGATAAGCGATGCGTCGTCTTTCGATGCATTCCTGCCGGGATCGAGGGAGCATTAAGGCGCGTCGGCTTAAGCACGTGAGGCTATTATGGCCCCAAGGCAGCGCGCGCGGCGTCTCGGCGATCGGCGCGACATGTATGTCCGATGCGCCGGAAAGTCAATTTGCCAGCGACTCTTTCGGAGCCTCTGGCGGAATTGTCTTAGAGTTAACCTGTCGTAACGAAAACGCGGCCGCCTCTCGGCGACCGCCGT
>CAZSBU010000058.1:9286-13396 GCA_964605055.1 uncultured Caulobacterales bacterium
ATTGAGCAAAGGACTGCTGGCCCGCGCCTACCAGATCTGTACGCGTTCCTCTGGCGGCAGGTAGAGCGCATCGCCTGGCTCGACACTAAACGCCGCGTACCAGGCGTCCATGTTCCGCACGATGCCATTGACGCGGTATTCGGCAGGCGAATGGGAGTCGGTTGCGATCTGGTTTTTAAGCTGTTCTTCGCGCACGATCCGTTTCCAGACCTGCGCCCAGGCAAGGAAAAATCGCTGATCGCCCGTCAGTCCGTCGATCACGGGCGCTTCTTCGCCGTTCAACGACAGGCGATAGGCGTGGTAAGCCATCGCAAGTCCGCCGAGATCGCCGATATTTTCGCCCATCGTCAGCGCAGGGTTTATCGGAAAGCCCGGCACCGGCTCAAACTTGGCGTATTGAGCGCCGAGACGGCTTGCGCGTTCCTGAAATTTAGCGGCGTCATCAGCCGTCCACCAGTCGCGCAGCACGCCGTCGCCATCGGACTTGCGGCCCTGATCGTCAAAGCCGTGTCCAATCTCGTGGCCGATGACTGCGCCGATGCCGCCATAGTTGACTGCCGGGTCGGCAAACGGATCGAAGAACGGCGGCTGTAGGATCGCCGCCGGGAAGACGATCTCGTTGAGGGTAGAGTTGTAATAGGCGTTCACGGTTTGCGGGTTCATGCCCCATTCAAGTCGGTCGACCGGGCTGCCCAGTTTTGAACGGTTGTACTCCCAGGCGAAAGCAGCCGCCCGCTTGGCGTTGCCGTAGGCGTCGCCGCGCACAACGTTTAACGAGCTGTAGTCGCGCCATTTATCCGGATAGCCGATCTTGGTGTTGAACTTGGCCAGCTTGTCGAGCGCCTGCGCGCGCGTCTCGGGGCTCATCCATTCCAGCGTTTCAAGCCGCGCGCCAAACGCCGTTTTCAGATTAGCGACCAGATCCTGCATCTGGGTCTTTGACGATTCCGGGAAATATTTCTCGACGTAAATTCGTCCGACGGCTTCGCCCATCGCGCCGTCAACAGCCGACACCGACCGCTTCCACCGCTCGCGCTGTTTCGGCGCGCCGCGCAGTTCAGTGCCGAAGAAGGCGAATTTCGCTTCGTCGAACGCAGACGGCAACACGTCGGCTGTCGCATGCAGGAGGTGGAACGAAAGGTAAGCACGCCACGTCTCGACCGGCGTTGCGGCGAAGATGTCGGCAGTCTTGGCGACCGCATCGTCCTCGCGCACGATCAGCTCTTCAGCGGCATCAAGGCCGGCGTTTTTGAGCATGGCGTCCCAATCAAGGGCAGGCGCAAAGGCTGCAAGTTCGGCGCGCGTTTTGAGGTTATACGTCAGATCGCGATTGCGCCGTTTCGCCAGCTCCCAATGAACCCGCGCGATTTCATTTTCGAGATTGAAGATCGCTTCGGCTGCAGCATCAGCATCCGGATATTCGGCAAGGCTGAGAATGGTGGCGATATAGGTGCGATACTTCGAGCGTTTATCGGCGAACTTTTCCTCGAGGTAATAGTCGCGATTGGGCATACCGAGGCCCGACTGCGACAAGTGCGCCGTGTACTGATCAGGGCGCCGCGCATCGACTGAGACGAATGCTGAAACCGGGCGGGCGGAAATGATGTCCGCGCGCCCGAACTGGGCGGCGACAGCGGCGTGGTCTGACAGCGCTGCTATCGTCGCGAGGTCCTCAGCGACAGGCTGGAGCCCGTTGATCTCGATCGTTTTCTGGTCGAGGAAACTGGCGAAGAAGTCGCCGACTTTCTGCGCCTCTGAGCCGGCGGGCGCCTTGGCGGCGGCTTCTTCGATGATCCCGCGCACCCGTTCTTCGGACCGTTCAGACAGTACGGTGAACGAGCCATAGCTCGAATACTCGTCGGGCATCTGGAAGGTGTCGATCCAAGTACCGTTCACGTAGCGGAAGAAATCGTCACCCGGCTTGATCGACGGGTTGCCGTCTTCGAGCGCAACGCCAAACGTGCCGAGTTCCGGCCCCGCGGGCGCGGCGACGTCGGCAGCAGGCGTCGTGGCCGTCGTGGCGGCTTGCTCGCCGCATGCGGCCAAGGCGATCAGCGCGCAGGTGGCGAGCGCCGAGCGCGCAAGTCGGGGACGATAGGCGGTCATCAATACATCCTTTTGGTCTGGTTATCGGTCAGGAGGCGAAGCGATTGGGTTGGTCGGGCGGATCGCCCTGTGACGGTTGAGAACCGATACCCCGGCCCGCCGAACGCCGCAACAGCGCCCGGCAGAAGGCGGCGCTTCGTGAACAACAGCAGTGGACGGCGCTCTTGTTGCGCGCGTCGCCTTCAGCCATCTTGCCGCGGCGCAGCGAACGAAACCGGCCGCCTGGGCTGGTTGGAGGGGATGCTTTTATGGATTTGAAAACGGCAATCCGCACGATCCCGGATCATCCAAAACCCGGCATTCAGTTTCGGGACATCACGACCCTCCTCACGGATGCGCGCGCCTTTCGCCGAACCGTTGACGAGATGGTGCAGCCGCTTGCGGGCGCGAAGATCGATAAAGTGGCTGGAATCGAAGCGCGGGGCTTTATTCTTGGCGGCGCGATCGCGCACCAGTTGTCCGTCGGCTTCGTGCCCATCCGGAAAAAAGGGAAACTGCCGTACAAAACGATCGGCGAAAGCTATGAACTGGAATACGGGGTCGATGAGGTGGAAATTCACATCGACGCCATTGCGAAGGGCGAGCGTATCCTGCTGGTGGACGATCTCATCGCTACCGGGGGCACGGCGCTTGCCGCCATCCGTCTCGTTGAGCGGGCGGGCGGCGAAGTCACTTTGTGTTCCTTTGTAATCGATCTGCCGGAACTTGGCGGCGCCGACAAATTGCGCAGTCTCGGCAAGAAAGTATCCGCGCTCGTTGCGTTCGAAGGCCACTGACCGAATTTCCCGAACTCTGTCGTCCGCACCCCGAAAGGAAACGCCGTGACGGTTTTCATCCTCGGACTTGCGCTGTTTTTCGCGCCGCACATCTTTACGTTCGCGGCGCGCGGCGCGAGAGACCGGCTGCGCGCCCGGCTGACGCTGAACGGCTATAAAGGGCTCTATTCGCTGGTGTCGCTTGCCGGCTTCGCCCTCATTTATCTCGGCTGGCCATCGGCTGATCAGAGCCAGATTTACGCCCCACCCGCATGGGGGCGGCACGTCACGCAGCTGTTTATGCTGGTGTCTCTGATCGTTCTGGCGTCCGGCTATCTGCCGAAAGGGAAGATCGCCGCAGCTGTCCAGCACCCGATGCTGGCGGCCGTGAAGTTGTGGGCGTTCGGCCACCTGTTCAGCAATGGCGATGTGCGGTCGGTGATCCTGTTCGGTGCGTTTCTTGCTTATGCGGTACTGGACCGGATCGCGGTCAAGCGCCGGGGCGAAAAGGGGCCGGCTGCCGGTCCTGTATTCAACGACGCTTTCGCCGTGGTCGGCGGGGTCGTCGCCTGGGCGGCGATTTATTTGTATCTGCATCCCTATATAGCGGGGGTTGCGCTCGCCGGCTGACCTGCGAGCAACCGCCCCGAGCTTCTGGAGGAACAGGCTTATGTCGGCCCAGTCGCAGACCAACCGCATGACCGCCGCCGCCATCCGGGCGCGCAAGGGCGGCGAGCCGATCGTGTGCCTGACAGCTTACGACGCCCCGACTGCGCGCCTTCTCGACCCGCATTGCGATCTGCTGCTGGTGGGAGATTCCGTCGGCATGGTTGTGCACGGGCTTCCCTCAACCGTCGCAGTCACGCTCGACATGATGATCCTTCATGGTCAAGCGGTGATGCGCGGGGCGTCGAGCGCGCTCGTCGTTGTCGACATGCCTTTCGGCAGCTACGAACAGTCGCCGGAGCAGGCGTTCGCAAATGCCTCGCGCGTCCTGAAGGAAACCGGCGCCCAGGCGATCAAACTGGAAAGCGGCCGCTACGCCGCCGAGACGATCCGGTTCATCGTCGAACGCGGCATTCCCGTCATGGGCCATGTCGGCTTGCGGCCCCAGGCTGTGAATGTGACGGGCGGCTTCAAGGCGCAGGGCCGCACAACCGAGGAGCGCGCAACCATATTGGGCGAGGCGGAAGCCGCTGTCGTAGCGGGCGCTTTCGCTATCGTCGTCGAGGGCGTCGCCGAGGACCTG
>CAZSBU010000059.1:0-13208 GCA_964605055.1 uncultured Caulobacterales bacterium
GGGGGAGGCGTAGACCATCACAACGGGTCCGCGATCCTGAACGTAGCGCCGGCTTGAAAACGTCGCCTTGCCCTCGTTCCAGCGATTGGCGAATTCAAGGAAACGTTCTTCGGTCGTGTTGAATTCCTCGTTCCCCATAATTGGGAAAAACGGCAGCGTAAGACGCTGGAGCACCGGCGTTGCCGCCTCGTACTGGAGAAGCGTTCCGTCATGGGCGATGTCGCCGACGCCGACAACGAAATCGACTCGCTGCCGCGCGGCGAGCGCGTTCACGTCCTCGACGGCCGCGGCCATGTTCGGGAACTCCGCCAGGGGCTTTGGCTCGGCGTCGCCAAGCACGGCGAAGCGCAAAGCGACATCATCCTCGGTCGCCGAGGCAGCGCGCGCTGAGGCTTCGGGCGCAGGCGTTGCGCAAGCCGATAACAGGCCTGCGGTGGCAATAAACGCCGCGAACAGAACGCGAGGCAAAGAAATTCTGCCGCCAATAAGGTGCATCGATAATCTCCCCGGTAAGACGAGAGCATTAACTACGTGCAACGGCGTTCTTCCGGAACCCCAAAAAGGTTTCATGATGAAGACCCGCGCCGAATAGCCGGCAATGGGTGCGCAACGCTCGCCGCGCGCACGCCGCGAGCGCTCGAAAGACCCACAATGGACACAATGGATCGAATGGACACACTCCTTCTGCAATCGATGCTCACTTTCCACGCCATGCTTGGGCGACTTCTTGCGTGAAACAGCGTGCGGCCGTCGCGAGGGGTGGGGGATAACTTTTTTGGCCGCCTCGCTTGATCGTGATCAGCGCCCGCGCGCGCCATCCCGCCGAGCGTTTTTCGCTTCGCTGCGCGCGCCGATCAGCAGGCGGAAGCCGGCGAACAGCGCTGCTGAAAACACCGCCGATAAAGCAAGCTTTTCCACCGAGGGGTCTTTCAGGTTGAAATACAGCATCTGGAAGATGTTCAGCGCCACAACGCCCCGCAGCATCCATTCCGTATTGATCCGGTGCAGGACGAACGCGCCAAAGGGCGCCATGAACAACACCACCGGATAGGCCGCGAGCCACGTGCGCACCTGATCGGCCGTCAGACCCGCATCGACGAAATGCCGCCAGCCGAACCCGAACAGGCTCACCGCCGCCATGGTGATGATGCTGAGGTGCGTTGCGATCTTTTCCTGCATGCGGAAGCGCGTGACGAGGAGGGCGTAGAGCACGATGTCCGCCCCGGTGCCGAACAGGCTCGCGATCATGCCGCCGGCGAACAGCGTCGCAATGATCAGCGCGCGGTCGGCCAATGCGCCGTCGGAAGAAGTCCGGGCGAGGGCCAGCGCGGGCGCCTCGCCGCGCAGCGCGCCCGACACATAGGCAATCGCGAAGGTCATGATGAGGCTGAGGAACAGCGCCTGTATGACGACGACCGGCGTTGCCTGCAGAGTCATCATGCCGGCGGCGAAGCCCGCAAAGGCGAGCGGCGCAAACCACAGCGCCGGGCGATAGGCTGCGCGGTCGTTGGCGCGGTTCGACAGGATGAAGATCGACGCGCTCGTCATGCCGACGCTCTGGATCATCAGGCTGAAATCGCGCGCCAGCCCCCGGTCGATTTCAAGGAACACGCTGAGGAACGGGAAGGCGACCGCGCCGCCGCCCTCGGGCGTGACGCCCGCAACGAACGCGCCGAGCACCATGATGGCTGGGTACTGCCAATGCGCGGCGACGAAGGCGATATCGCTGAACGCGGCGAACAGGCCGAGCCAAAGAATGAGCGCCCCCGCAAACCATGCGCTGAAGATGCGGCTGCGGAACATGTGTTAGCGGTGACCCCTCAGCGCCCGACTTAGCACCCGTCGGCCGCGCGTTCATCGCAGCGCCGATGCAGGCGATCAAGAGCGGCCAACAAGAGCAGCTGATGTCGCGGGCCTCTGGCGTTCCGTGAGCCTGTTGGCGGTGCGGCGAGCTGAGCGCATTTTGACGGTGCATTGCGCTGCGCTTAACGCGCTCTACGCTTGCTTGATCGCCGCAAGATCGCCGTGCTCGCCGGTCTCGCGCCCCATGCCTGCGAGTCGGGCAAGAAGATCGGCAAACGGCGCATCCGGGGCGGGCGGGCGCAGGTCCGGCGCGCGCTCTACCTCGCCGCCTTCATCGCCCAAATCTGAATCGTACCTCGCGATCGGCAAGAGCTTAAACCAACCGCCTCTTGATAGTTCACCCTCGCATTATTCCTAGGTTGACAACTTACAGCTGGAAACTTCGCTGCAAAGACATAAAGGAATTTGTTAACCATATATGCCATGGTCGAAGACCTAGGCGGTGAGGGATTGGCAAGAAAATGAAGCAGAAAATTTTGCATACGATAGGATACGAAGGCAGCTCTATCAACGACTTTCTGGCAACGCTGGAAGCTGTCGGGATCGGTCTTCTGATCGATGTGCGCGATGTTCCGATCTCCAGAAAGCCTGGATTCTCGAAAACTGCACTTTCGAGCGGGCTAGAGACCTGCGATATCGAATACCTCCATCTCAAGGGTCTCGGAGATCCCAAGCCCGGACGGATCGCTGCGCGCGAAGGGCGCTACGATGACTTCCGGCAGATTTTTGGAACGCACATGAAGTCTTCAGCTGCGCAGACCGATATGCGTCGCGGATTGGACGCAGCCTCGGAAAAGTTGGCATGCCTCCTCTGCTTTGAGCGCGATCATACTCACTGTCATCGCTGCATCGTTGCCGAGGAATTGGCTCACCGCGGCGGTTTTCGGCTTGTCCACCTCGGAGTTCAAAGCGGCTTGCAGGTCAAGATTGGTAAAGGGCGTGAACGCACGCATGACGGAGCACTTGCCCTCGTCGGGTAACACCGAAGCGGTCGTCATCATCAAGGCAGCACCCCAAGTCGGTCAGCGACATGGGGAGACAGTTTGCTGCGCTGGTATCGATCTGTATGGCCAGTGGCTCCGACTATATCCGGTTTCGTTTCGACTGCTTGATGCCAACAAGAAATTTGGGCGGTGGGACCGCATCAAGTTCAAGTGGCGGCGCCCGAATGACGATCGGCGTCCAGAGAGCAGGCGCGTTGATCAGGACTCGATTGAAATTGCTGGTGAGTTGAAGCACTGGGAACGCGAACGGTTCCTGACGAAGTCGATCATCACCAGCCTTCAACGTGAACGCGACGCCGGTCGATCACTCGCGTTGCTGAAACCAGACGTAATTGAGTTTGTCGCTGAGAAAAAATCAGCTTCCGATCTCGAAGAAGAAACCAAGCGCTTCGCTGCACTTCGGGCGCAAGGTGATCTCTTCTCGAAACAGGCAACGCCATATCGACCGTGCCCCTATCGGTTCAAGTACCGGTATCGCACCGATGACGGTAAACGCTTTGGCACCTGTCAGGACTGGGAGATTGAAGCGACGTACTTCAATTGGTCGAACCAGTACGGGGAAACCAAAGCGCTCGACGAGTTGCAGCGTGTTTTCGGCGAGGAATACCCAAAAAAGGGAATGCTCCTGGCGATGGGCACCCACTCGCTTTACCCTGATACATGGCTGATCAATGGTGTTATCCGCCTCGACGATGTCAAACAATCGTCTCTCTTCTGAGTGCTAGGGGAGGCTTAATTCTTTGCTTAGTCGCGCGCCATGTCGCTGGTTGAGCAAGTAAGCAAGCGTAGGGTGCATTAAGCACAGCGCAATGCACCGTTCGAGTTAGCCGGCTACAGGTCTGATGACGGCATTAAACGTCGTCAGCAGACACTGATCACATCTGCGTTACCACGCCGGAAAACTTATCCCCCGCCCCCCTCAGCGGCCGCATCGTTCTCGCGGGCGATGAACGAGAGTGAGAGTCAAAGTGAGGGCCGCGCAAAAGCAAAAGACATCGATCCATTGTGTCCAATGGGTCCACAGTGGATCGCCGCAAGGCCAAATGCGGGAGACGTGGGCTGGCGCCTCGCCCGATCGGCGAGATCGCGCCTCACTCTGCAAGTTCTTGCCGCGCAAAGTTCGGCTGCAGGATTGCGCGACGTTTCTCGTCTTCCGGCGCAAGCGCCCAGGCGGCGGGGTCAATGTCGAGATCGGGGAAGCGCGCCGGGTCAAACACCGGGTCGAGGCCCGCTTTGATCTGCTCGTCGAAGTCGCGCAACAGGCGCAGACCCACCGGGAACAACAGCGCCAGCGCCAACAGATTGACGAGCGCCAGCGAGCCCATCGTCAGGTCGGCGAAGCCGAAGGCGGCGCCCAGATCGACATTCGCGCCGATGAACACGAAAACGAGCGTCAGTATCCGGAAGATAGTGAATACGGTCTTGTTGTCGCTGATGAAAAAGTCGATGGCGTTCTCGCCGAGGAAGTAATTGTACATGATCGACGAGAACACGAAGAGCGCGAGCGCGAGCGCGACGAACTGCGCCGCCCAGCCGCCGACGTGATCGGCGAGCGCGTTCTGGGTCAGGGTCACGCCGTCCGCCGCGCCGCCGCCGATATCGACGCCCGACAGGAGAATGATCGCCGCCGTGCAGGTGCAGATGATAATGGTGTCGATGAACACCGACAGCGCCTGCACGATGCCCTGCTGGGCCGGGTGCGGGACATAGGCGACGGCGGCGACGTTGGGGGCCGAGCCGAGGCCGGCCTCGTTCGAGAACAGCCCGCGCCTGACGCCGTTGATGATGGCCGCGCCGACAGCGCCGCCAGCGGCCTGTTCGATGCCGAAGGCGCTCTTTACGATCAACAGCAATACGCCCGGAATTTCCGCAACGTTCAGCGCCAGCACGAAACCGACGACGCCGATATAGCTGAGCGCCATGACGGGCACGACGTATTCGACGACGCTGGCGATGCGCTTGACGCCGCCGAAAATGACCGCGCCAACGACGACGACGAGCGCAGCGCCCATGACCGGGGCGGGCGCGCCGAAAGCGCTCTCGATGGAGGTCGTCACCGCATAGCTCTGGAGTACGTTGAACGCGAAACCAAACGTGATGAGCAGCAAAATCGAATAGAGGGCGGCGAGCCCTGTCGCGAACCGGCCGTACCGTTTTTTCAGACCATATTTGATATAGAACGCAGGGCCGCCGCGGAAATTGCCGGATTTCTCAAGGCGTTTGAACAATTGCGCGATGGCGCATTCAAAAAAGCTCGTCGCCATGCCGACGATGCCGACGATCCACATCCAGAAGATCGCGCCGGGTCCGCCCAGCGTGATGGCGACCGCAACGCCCGCAATATTGCCGGCCCCGACCCGGCCCGCGACCGACAGCGCCAGCGCCTGGAACGAGCTCGGCTGGTCGCCCGCCGGGCGGAAGGCCTGTCCGAAAATCGCGAACATCCGCCCGAAATGCCGGAACTGCACGAAGCGCGAGGCGATCGTGAAGATCAGTCCCGCCGGGATCAGCACATAAATGAGGATGCTGCCCCACAAGAGGTCGTTCAGCGTGGCGATCATGGGTGGAGGGCTCCTTGGTTTTTTCTGTCTTCCAGCGTTTGCGTCTATGGGGCGCCGCTCAGGAAGAACGACCTCTGGAACCACGCGTTGCGCCGTTCCGCGAAAGATAAGGGATGCGCTACTGTAAGGATTATCGTCGGCGGCTCAACTTCCCGCTCTGGTTGTATGAGGGGCGCATTTTTCAGGCCGCTTGACCCGGTTGGGCGGGCATTTTACGCGAGAGGTTATGAAACAAGCCGAGAACGCCGCAGCGCCCGCCCGTCGGGCGCTTTCGTTTCAGGACCTCATCCTGACGCTGCAGCGTTATTGGGCCGATCAGGGCTGCGTCATCCTGCAGCCCTACGACATGGAGATGGGGGCGGGGACGTTTCATCCGGCGACCACCTTGCGCTCGCTTGGTCCGAAGCCCTGGCGCGCGGCTTATGTGCAGCCTTGCAGGCGGCCGACGGATGGGCGGTTCGGCGCCAACCCGAACCGCTTCCAGCATTATTACCAGTTTCAGGTCGTCTTGAAGCCTTCGCCGGACAACATCCAGGAGCTCTATCTCGGATCGCTCGACGCGATTGGCGTCGATCGCACCGTACACGACATAAGATTCGTCGAAGACGATTGGGAGAGCCCGACGCTGGGCGCGTGGGGCCTCGGCTGGGAAGTCTGGTGCGACGGCATGGAGGTTTCTCAGTTCACTTACTTTCAGCAGGTCGGCGGGTTCGATTGCCGGCCGGTCACGGGCGAAATCACTTACGGTCTTGAGCGCCTCGCCATGTATGTGCAAGGCGTCGACAATGGCTATGACCTCGACTTCAACGGGGCGGCGGGCGATCTGAAGGTCACCTATGGCGACGTGTTCCACCAGCAGGAGGTGGAGTTTTCGACCTACAATTTCGATCTGGCGAATACGGAGGTTCTGCTCGACCAGTTTCGCGAGGCGGAAGCCGCGTGCCTTGCGATCGTCGCAGCAGGACTTGTGCTGCCGGCCTATGATCAATGCGTGAAAGCCTCACACCTTTTTAACTTGCTTGATGCGCGGGGCGTCATCTCGGTTGCCGAGCGGCAGGCTTATATCCTCCGTGTGCGAACGCTTGCCAAGGCGTGCTGTGAGGCGTGGCTCAAAAGCCCGCAAGGGCGAACCGCGGGCGCGGGCGTAGTGGATTATGTGGGGGCCTGACGAACGCGATGGGGCGGCGCAAACGCAAGTTGACGGCAAGCGACCGGCTCTTAAGCTACGCCCGTCTGGCGGCCGTCAGCGCCGGCTGGGCGTTTGTTTTCTTCGTGTTCGGATCGTTCATCTGGGCCGGCGCCTACCGATTTCTGGCCCCGCCCGGCACGCTGACGATGCTGGAACGCAGCCTCGCCGGCGCCGACATCCGTTATCGATGGGCGCCGCTTGAGGCGGTTTCGCCCCATCTCGTTCGGGCCGTGATCGCCGCTGAAGACCAGCGTTTCTGCGCGCATTCCGGGCTCGACTTCGAAGCCATCGGCAAGGCGTGGCAGGAGCGCGCGACCGGCGTGCGGTTCCGCGGCGGTTCGACGATCTCGCAACAGACAGCCAAAAACGCGTTTCTTTGGAATGGCGGCGGCTGGTTTCGCAAGGGCGCTGAGGCGTGGCTGACGCTTGTCTCCGAGACGCTGTGGGGCAAGCGGCGCACGATGGAGATTTACCTCAACATTGCCGAGTGGGGGGACGGCTTTTTCGGCGCCGAAGCGGCGGCGCAGGGCCGCTTTGGCAAAAGCGCGCGCGATCTCTCGCCGCGCGAGGCCGCGCTGATGGCTGCGGTCTTGCCAAGCCCAAACAAGTGGCGTCTCGATCCGCCGGGTCCCTATGTGCGCCGCCGCGCCGCGACGGTGGAGGCGCGGATGAACAACGTGCGTCGCGACGGGCTCGACGCCTGCGTCGTGCCGCCGCCCGACGCGATTGCGATCAAGCGCCGCGCCGAGGCATGATGGAACTTGATCATCAGAGAGTAATTCCGGCCCATGGATAAGAAGACAAGCGCCCGGCACGCAGGCATCCTTGACGGCTACGCCCGCGGCGACAGCCGTTTCAACGTCTGGTCGGAGGATAAGCTCGGCCTGTTCCGCTTGACCGCCTGGCGTTGGGGCGGGCTGGAGATGGATTGGGAGATCGACGACCGGTTCATCATGCCGGACGGCGTCATGTTCGGCGGCCATATCGCGGCGGTCGCCGACCACGTGGCGGGTCTTGTCGCGATGACCGTGCTCGAGAACGAGAACGAACGCTTTCGCACATCGCGGCTGGAGACGACATTCTTCCGCCCGCTCATGCGCCCCCGCGCGCGGATCGAGGCGCGCGTCGTCAACGCCTCGAAATCGCTGATCCATGTGGAGGGCGACATCTTCAACGCCGAGGGCAAACTCGCCGCGCGCATCGACGCCGTCCAGATGCGTCGCACCGATCAACCGGTTTCCACTTAACCGGAAAACCACCTAGAACGCCGCCATGCCCGACCTTCTCCTTGAGCTATTCAGCGAAGAAATCCCGGCGCGCCTGCAAGCGCGGGCCGCGCGCGATCTCGAACGTCTGGTCAATGAACGCCTGCTCCGCGCTGGCTTTCTGCCTGAGGGGGTAAAGGCGTTCGCTGGCCCCCGGCGGCTGACCGTTGTGGCGACAGGCCTGCCTGTGCGTCAGGCCGACCGGCAGGAGGAGAAGAAAGGCCCGCGCGTAGGCGCGCCGGAGGCGGCGGTGGCGGGCTTTTTGAAATCTGCGGGCCTTGCCTCCATTGATGAGGCGCAAATCCGCGACGACAAGAAAGGCGCATTTTACGTAGCGGTCATCGACCAGAAAGGTCGCGCGACTGCGGACTTAATCGCTGAAATGGTTCCGGAAATAGTGCGCGGATTCCCATGGCCGAAGTCGATGCGTTGGGCGTGCGGCGACCTTCTCTGGGTCAGGCCCTTGCGGTCGATCCTGTGCGTATTCGACAACGAGGTTGTACCGTTCGAAATCGATGGGCTTGCTTCCAGCGATGAAACGCACGGGCACCGCACGCTGGCGCCGGGCGTCATTCAGGTACGGACATTCGAGAAATACGCCGCTGCTCTCAAAATGGCGAAGGTTGTTCTCGACCCGGACGAGCGCCGCGAACGCATCGCCCGAGAGGCGAAAACGCTGTGCGAAGCGCAAGGGCTGCAACTGGTCGACGACCCCGGACTTCTCGATGAAGTGGCGGGGCTCGCCGAATGGCCCGTGCCCATGATCGGGCGGTTTGACGAGAAGTTTCTCGCCTTGCCTGATGAAGCGCTGTCGGCCTCCATGCGCGGTCACCAGAAATATTTCTCCGTGCGCGACCCGAAAACCGGCCGGCTCGCCAACCGCTTCGTCTTTGTGGCGAATATCGAGGCGCCGGACGGCGGCGCGGCCATGCGGGCGGGCTATGAGCGCGTCCTGACCGCGCGGCTCTCCGACGCCTGGTATCTCTACAATCAGGACCTGAAAACGCCGCTCGGCGAGCGTATCGCCGACCTCGACCGCATTACATTCTTCGAAGGGCTCGGCACAGTTGGCGACAAGGCGCGCCGCATTGCTGCGCTCGCGCGCGAGATTGCTCCGCTCGTTGGCGCGGACGCCGATCTCGCCGAGCGGGCGGCGCTTCTCGCCAAAGCCGACCTGACGACCGCGATGGTGCGCGAGTTTCCCGAGCTTCAGGGCGTCATGGGGCGTTATTACGCGCTCGCGCAGGGTGTTGACGCCCTTCGTGATGCGGCGGCGCGCGATACGCGCCTCGCCGCTCCTCAGGGTGAAGGAGCCCGCACGGCCAGCGGCTCAGGGCCTCATCGAAATCTGTCAGAAAAGCTTCATCCTGAGGAGCCGCGCAGCGGCGTCACGAAGGACGAAGCGCTCCCGCAGATCGCGGACGCTATCCGCGATCATTATAAACCTCTGGGTGCGGAAGATGACCCGCCGACAGCGCCTGTTTCGGTCGCGGTGGCGCTAGCGGATAAAATCGATACGCTTGCGGCGTTTTTTTCTATCGGTAAGGCTCCGACTGGTTCGAGTGATCCGTTCGCATTGCGGCGCGCAGCACTCGGCATCACGAATCTGATCCTTCAGAACAAAGTTCGAATCGAACTCGTTCCTGTCATGAATACCCATTTTGCAGAAGGTATCGCGAACATTTGGGGGCGAAGACTTGCTGAAGATGTTTCGGCGGCGACGACAATACTTGAGGCGATTACGGGACGTCCCGTAGAAAATTCAAGCAATGAGCCCGGTATTCTTGAACGTGCAGAAGTAATAGGCAAAGCGTTGGAGCGCGCTGGTCCAGCCCTGATGCGCTTCATCCATGACCGCCTCGCCATCATGTTAAGGGAGAAGGGGCATCGCTTCGATCATGTGCGGGCTGTGATCGAGGCGGAAGGCGAGGCGTTTGACGACGATCTCGTCCTAATCGCTCAAAAACTCGAAGTGCTGGAGGCGTTTCTCGATACAGATGACGGCGCAAACCTCGCGGCGGGCTACAAGCGTGCGGCCAATATTCTGAAGGCGGAGGAAAAGAAAGGCGCGCTGCCCGAAGCGGCTGACCTTCGAGAGACGGCCCTCGCCGCGCCGGAGGAAAAAGCTCTGTATGCGTCTCTCTTATCGGCCGAAACGGCTGCGATGGCGGCGGTTCAAGCGGAGGATTTCGCTTCGGCGATGCGCGCGCTCGCGTCGTTGCGCCCGGTCGTTGACGCCTTTTTCGATAAAGTTACGGTGAATGCGGACGATTCGGCGCTGCGGACGAATCGGCTTGCGCTTCTGCGGCGGTTCATTGGCGCCACACGGACGGTGGCTGACCTGTCAAAACTGGAAGGGTGACGCCGCAGTGCGCGGAGAAGTGGCGCGCCGCGGCGTCGTTTACAGATTATTCCGGCGACTTCTCGTTTTGCGTCAGACGCGTGTCTTTGACCATTGCTTCATCGCTGGAGTCCTCGGTGTCTGTCGTATCGGACGCCAGCGGGGCGTCGTTCAGCACAGGCGTATCGGCGGCGAGAGCAGGATCAATATTGGCCGCAGCTTCCGTCGCCGCCTCGTCTTTCATCGCCTTGTCTTTCTTGTCCGGGCCGTTGGCGTAGGCGCCGCCGGCGGCGAGCGCCCCAGCCGAAATGGCGAAAAGGCTGGCGAGGAAAAGTTTATTGCGAGTGGTCATGGCAGGTTCCTTTCAAAACGCTGTTTGTGCGCCTTGCGCAGATCCCCTCGGACCCGTGCGATAGCTCCATGAAAGTGGCCGGCCGACCGCAAAAGGCGAAACGCCATCGCCCTCAAACTATGCAAGCGCGGGTGGCGCCCTTCAATTAAACTCGGGGTAACTTTGCGGCGGACGTAATTTTTCGTCGCTGTTCGCCGCCAGAGCGGAAGCAAAGCGCGCCGTGGATGCGTCTTGACCATCCTTGTACCCCGCAGCGCGTTCGGCGCTCGGGAAGAACAGGAAGGCGAGCAACAAGACATAGCTCGCATAGTCCCATGCGATCGAAAGCGCCCACACGTCCGAAAAGACGCTGGCGTTTTTCAGCACGGCGTCTCGAGGCGTCAGTTTTGAAAGCCCTGGAATCGTTTCCGCCGCGACGACGGCTTGCGTCCGCGACCTCGGACGCGGCTCAACAGTTTCTGTCTGAGTGGAAGAAAACCACCGCGCGAGAATGGCGAGTCCCCGTTCGGGCGATAATTCGCTTGCGGATCGCTGCGGCTCCGGGGGCTTTGCCAGCTTCTGTTTCCGGATAAGCGATTTCAGCGCGTTCGTGACCTGATCGGCATAGGCGTCGATTGCCTCGCGCTGTCCGGCAGAAAGCCTCCCTTGCGCATCGCCAACCGGCTTGGGGTTCGCCCGTTCGAAGTTTAGCAGCTGTTGTTCCAAGAGTGTTTCGATGCGCTTGTCGCGCCGCCAGCGATTGAGCACGATGACGAAGTCCTCGAATGACGTCTCGAAGTCGCGCGCCCACGCGTCGTAATTTTCATAGGCGTTTCGCCCGAGCTGGCCCTTCATACGGTCGGCCGTCGAGCCGCAAACCGCGCTGTCGTAGGGGCTGACGCCTGAAGGGTCTGGCGCATCGATGATGCCGGCGACGCTCGCCTCCAACCCGCTCAACCATTCCGCAACGCCGTCGATGTAGTCAGTCACGGCGCCGCGGCCCGGCGCGCCCGTGCGAGCGCCCGACTGGCGCTCATTGCGCGCGACGCGGCCGACGTCGGCGACGGACAGGCGCAAGTCTTCAAGGAACAGAAAATCTCTCTGCCGGAAGGCGGTAACGCCCGCGCATTCTTGCTGGAGGCGGTCAACCTCAAAAACGTAAGTGTGGCGCACAGCGTCGACGCCGCCGATGCCGACAACGGTCGTCCATGTGGAGACGAAAAACAGGATCGCCGCCAGCACGGGGATAACGATGAAGAGCTTCACGCAGCGCTCCAGAAAGAATAGGGCGTCAGCGAGGGGTCCCGCCTTTACGCCGCGGAACCAGTCGCGATGCCGGACGAGCTCCGCGCCGCCGACCCAGATCGCTACCGCCAGCACGAAAACAAACGCGCCAAACGCAGCGGGCAGAATGGAATTGCGGAAAAAGTCGGTCGATTCCTGAGAGGTGATCAGGCTGAAACCGAAGGCCGAACTAACGGCGCTGAAGAACCCGGCGGCCGTCGCAACGACAATGAACAGGCGATTGAAGAGCGACGAGCCGCTCATGCGCCGAGACGTCAGGATGGCCCATGTCGCAATGCCCATCAGCACGATTACCAGCGAAGCGCCAGCGATTGTGGCGGTGAGGCTGCTGCCAGCGAATGAATTTATCGAAAACCCTGCCGTGGCAAGGCTCGCCGTACGCTCCGCAAGATCCAATGCCGCCCCCAGACTGCCCCGATGGCGAGGGTACCGAAGGCCTCAAAGTCTGGCGAGAAGTCGCGCGATCACATTTTTTTGATCAAGCGCGGTTATACGTATCATTCATCCTTGTTAGGATGGTCTAGTTATGGTGGTGCGGCTCGGTGTTGAGCCGGCCGCACTTGCCGCATTTGACGACCACGCCATGCGCATCGCGATGGGCGACGTTTACAAGGAGCTTGGTCTTGCACGCGCCGCACCGATAGGTCTCGTCGCCGCCGCCCTCGCGCAAGGGCTTGCCGGCGACGTGCGTTTCGATCGAGGCGCCGCCGGCGTACGCAGGATCAATCAGGATCATGTCGAATTGAGGCATGACGGAATCTCGGACCTTGCGCCTAGTAACGATATTGGTCGGACTTGAAGGGGCCCGCTACAGGCACGCCGATGTATTCGGCCTGCGGCTCCGACAGTTTCGTCAGTTTCGCGCCGACCTTGGCGAGGTGCAGCGCCGCGACCTTCTCGTCGAGGTGCTTGGGCAACACGTAAACCTCGTTCTTGTATTCGTCGCCCTTGGTCCAGAGTTCGATCTGCGCAAGCGTCTGGTTGGTAAAGGACGCAGACATAACGAAGCTCGGGTGGCCGGTCGCGTTGCCAAGGTTCAAGAGGCGCCCTTGGCTGAGCAGGATCATCCGCTTGCCGTCCGGGAAGGTGATGAGATCGACCTGATCTTTGACGTTGCGCCATTTGCAGTTGCGCAAGGCCTCTACTTGTATTTCGTTGTCGAAGTGGCCGATGTTGCCGACGATCGCCATGTCTTTGAGCGCGCGCATATGGTCGAGCGTCAGAACGTCTTTGTTGCCGGTGGCCGTAATGACGATATCGACGCGCGGCGCGGCGTCTTCCATCGTCACGACCTCGAAGCCGTCCATAGCCGCCTGCAACGCGCAGATCGGATCGACTTCCGTTACCAT
>CAZSBU010000060.1:0-13105 GCA_964605055.1 uncultured Caulobacterales bacterium
AAGGACGGCCGCGATTATCAGCTCAGATCACCCGCGTGAAAGACAGTTGCTACTCTCGCTTCCCGCCAAAACGTTGCATGAGTAACGTCGTGACAATCATCATTGCAGTCATGAAAACAAAATATCCGATGTAGAGCCAAGGTCCGTTAGAGAAAGCTTCGGTTCCTTCCCGGGTGAAATTAACAAAAGCAACAGCCAAGGTTCCAAAAGTCGCAATAAAAATCGACAGTAGAAAAAGCCTCATGTAACAGCTCCTCTTCCAGCATTGGCTTTCTCGTCGCGAACAAGAAAGTGTCAGGCTACGACCGACACAATTAAATTGGGCAACCCCTTCCCGAACGCTGGCCTCGTTCACATAAGGGCTCAGCGCCGCACCGGGCTAGTCGATGCTCTGATCCATGGTCTTTGCGGGCGTTTTCGCGCAGTCGCCAACGGGCTTGGCCGGTACGCCCGCAACCGTGCAGTTCGCCGGCACATCATGCAGCACGACGCTGCCTGCGGCGACCTTGGCGCCGACCCCGACTTCGATATTGCCGAGCACCTTGGCCCCGACGCTGATGAGCGCGCCGCGACGGATTTTCGGATGCCGATCGCCCACTTCCTTGCCGGTGCCGCCGAGCGTCACGCCCTGCATGATCGATACGTCATCTTCAATCACAGCAGTCTCGCCGATCACAACGCCCGTCGCATGGTCGATGAAGACGCCGCGCCCAATAACGGTCGCCGGATGGATATCGACCTGGAAAAGCTCTGACATGCGGCTCTGCAGATAAAGCGCCAGCGGCGTGCGATCGCGGTTCCAAAGCCAGTTCGCCACCCGTTGCGCTTGAAGCGCGAGGTATCCTTTGAAATTGAGGAAAGGCTGCGCGTATTCCCGGCACGCAGGATCGCGCTCGAATACCGCCAGAATGTCCGCCAGCGCCGCGTCAACGATACCCGGCGCATCGGCGTAGGCGGCGGCGCAAACCTCGCGCCAGATCATCGCGTTCATTTCCTGATCGGAAAGCTTCTGCGCCAATCGATAGGAAAGCGCAGCCTCAAAAGTTGAATGGTTGAGGATCGTCGCATGAAGAAAACTCGCCAGCGCCGGTTCGCGCGCGGCCGCCGTCGCCGCCTCCACGCGCATGCGGGGCCAAGTCTGGTCCGTAGACAGTTTGATGACTTTCATCGGGTCGGCCATCGTCATGGCTCCAGTTACTTGCGAGAACCGTTCGTCAGCAATTTTATGACGTCGTCGGGAAGTTGCCCAGCCTGTGCAAGTGCGTATGCGGTAAGCGTGATCACGATGGTTAATGAATCTCGTATCTGTCCGGCGAGGATAAGCGACCGCAATTCGTTGAACGGAATCATCCGGAAGGCGAGTTCCTCGCTCGATTCCGGCGACGCCTCGCCCTCTTCCAGGCCCCAGGCGAGAAAACAGACAGCCGTCTCGTCCGTCACTGAATTAGATATGTCGAACGAGGAAATCTGCAACCACCGCTTTGCGGCGAATCCCGTCTCTTCTCTCAATTCACGCTTGGCGGCCTCAAGCGGCGCCTCGTCGAGCGGCCCGCCGCCCTCCGGCACTTCCCAGCTATAGGCGTCGAGCGGAAAGCGATGCTGCCCGACGAGCGCGGCGCGCCCTTGGGCGTCAATGGCGAGCACGCCAATCGCCCGGTTCTTGAACCGCACCACACCGTACTGGCCGGGCGCGCCATCAGGGTGGACGACCGCATGATCAATGACCGTAATCCACGGGTTTTCATAAACCGTCTGTTCGGCCGTCACCGTCCACGGACCAACCGACCGACCCTGTTTCTCGCTCACGCTGGCGCAATCCCTTCGACATAAATGACAAGTCCGGTCGGCGTAGCCTGTAGCTTTATTCCGATACGGATGAACTCGAATTATGCGCGACCCCTGCTATCCGCGACCCCTGTAAGCCGTAACGCCTGGGTCAGGCGTCCATAGTCCCTCTGGCGGCGCGCTTGTCTGAAAAAACACGTCAATCGGGATGCCGCCGCGCGGATACCAGTATCCGGCGATCCGCAGCCAGCGCGGCTGCGCGACGGCGATTATGCGTTCGGCGATCGCCAGCGTGCAATCTTCATGGAACGCTCCATGATTGCGGAACGACGCCAGATAGTTCTTGAACGACTTCGATTCCACGATCTTTTCCGCTGGGGCGTAATCAAGCACGAGGTGTGCGAAATCCGGCTGGCCCGTCACTGGGCAGATGGACGTGAACTCCGGGCAGACGAAGCGCGCAAGATAGAGCCGGCCCGGATGGGAATTCGGCGCCGTTTCGAGAATTGCGTCTTCAGGCCGATCGGCGATCCGCGAGGCGCGTCCCAGCTGCGTCAGTTCCGCCGTCGCCGCCGTCGAGGTTTTCCGTTTCTTCGCAGACTTCGCCGCAGCCAAATTTGGGCGGCCCCTCTCCTGCTTAAGCGGCATGAACGTATTGTCCTCAGTAGGTCGCAAAATAAAAATGCATGCGCAATGGTGAGGGGCTAGGTAACCGGACGCATCAGCCGCGTAAAGCACGCCGGGGAGGGAGGCGCGGTAAGCCGCTTTGCCGCCTCAAAAGACCGTAGACAACCCGGCTGGCCGTGTCCTATAGCGACGGCTCTTTAAATCCGGCGCTGCGCCGGGTTCGCCCAGGTAGCTCAGTTGGTAGAGCAGCGGATTGAAAATCCGCGTGTCGGTGGTTCAATTCCGCCCCTGGGCACCACTCGCCTTTGGCCCCCGCGCGTCTGCGTCCCCCTAGCGGTCAAGCCTCGATTAGCAGCCCGCAATTTCGCAAAATTCCCTATTTGACAGCAGACAACGCGCGCACTAGTTGACGCGAGCGATGCCCAGATGGCGGAATTGGTAGACGCGCAGGTTTCAGGTACCTGTGCCGCGAGGCGTGGAGGTTCGAGTCCTCTTCTGGGCACCATTCGCACGTCCCCTTGCATCCGGGCGCATCTGAAAATAACCTGAAAACATGAAGTTAGTGAGATGGCCGGTCCGGGCGGGTTCGCCCGTTTCGCGCACATGCCAACCGACTTATGGTATGATCGCAGGTATTTTCCATGTGGGTTGGACACCGGCGCTGTAAACATTCGGTCTAAACAGACTGCCCTGCCCTTCGCTCCGCCGCATGACATGACCCTCCAAATTCTTTCTAAAGCCATCGCCGCCGGCGTCGCCATGGACGATGTCGCAGCCCGGATCGCGGCGAACTTTCCTGAAGTTGAGCCGACTCAAAGTTGGGGCGAGACAAGCTTTTTCTACAATCCCGGAGGCGCGTTGCCGCGCGGGGTCTATTTCTGCACGCTGAAGGACCATGACGGTGAGAACGACCGGGCCTCCGGCCTCGATCGATCCGGCGTTTATCGATTGAACTTTGGGCCTCCCGTGTCAGCCTTCGAAAAACTCTTCGGACCGAGACCGGCGCGCCCGAAAAAAGGCGGGGTCGTCAATGGTCCGTGGGACTTCACGGCGCTCGACGTGTTGACGCCGCACCCCGTTTACGGATGGATGGGCTGGATCGCGGTTCTGAACCCGACAGAGGCGACGCTCGCCGAAACGCTGCCCCTGCTCTCGCAGGCCTATGAAAAGGCCCAGAAGACGTTCGCGAAGCGCCGTAAGGGCGCCTGACCTCGGCGGCCGCTTTCATCTTTGGAGTTCTGGCGCCCTCAGTTCGCTCTTCAGGAAATCGATGACGCTGCGCACCTTATGCGGCAGGAAAGAACGGCTCGGATAGAGAATCCACGCCGCAGTGTCGAAACTCGTCGCCGCTGCGTCATAGTCCGGGAACAGATCAATAAAGCGTCCGGCGGCGATGTCTTCGTCAACAAGCCAGTTCGCAAGCAGCGCGGGACCAAGACCGGCGCGCGCGGCGCTCCTTATCGCCAGCGGGCTAGAGATGACGACGTCTCCGCGAACGGGAACTTCAATGACCTCGCGCCCCTGACGGAAAAGCCATCGCGACCGAAAATCCGGCAGCGCGAGCAGCAGGCACGACCGTCCGGCGAGATCCCGCGGATGCGCGGGAAGACCAATTGTATGCAGATGTTCAGAGCTCGCCACGACGCGATAGCGCGTATCAAAAAGTTTTGCGCCAATTACCTCCGCACCGTATCCGGGTCCGAGACGGATGGCGAGATCGACGCGTTCGGCAACGAGATCGAGATTGCGGTCAGTGAGCACAAGATCGAGCGAGAGCCGAGGGAATTTTTGCCGGAACTTCGGCAGAAGCGGCGACAAACGCGCCTCGCCGAAAGCCAGCGAGGCGGTAATCCGGATCGCGCCGACGGCTTCGCCGCTTAGCGATGCGATCTCGTCGCTTGCCTGCGCCAAATGATCGAGTACGGACGAGACGCGCTCAAGATAAACCTCGCCCGCTTCCGTCAGGGTCATCGATCGCGTCGTACGGTGGAAAAGGCGCACGCCGAGGTCATCCTCCAGCGCCGCGATACCCCGGGAGACCGATGACGCATCGATATCGCGATCGCGCGCAACGGCTGCGAAACTGCCGCGACGGGCGACGTCCAGGAACAAATACAGCTCGGAAAGGTTCATTCGTGTTGTTCTAACATGAATGAAATGCCGAATTCGTCATTTTTCCGGCTGCAACGTGCGTCTATCACGCAAGGGTCGATCAAGGGAAATGGCATGGCGCGGGTTGGCTTTCTTGGAACAGGGGCGATGGGCGCGCGCATGGCCGCGCGGCTTATCTCGGACGGACATGATCTCGTCGTCTGGAACCGCTCACCGGAGAGAGCACAACCGCTCGCAACGATAGGCGCAACTATCGCGCAGACGCCGCGCGCGGTGGCGAAGGAAGCGGATTTCGTAATTTCGATGGTGCGCGACGATGCGGCGTCTAAAGCCGTATGGCTCGACGACCAGAGCGGCGCGCTAGGTGCAATGCAGCAAGGCGCGATCGCCATCGACAGTTCGACCTTGAGCCTTGCCTGGTCTCGCGACCTCGCGAAGAGAGCGATTGAGACCGGCGTTCATTTCCTTGATGCGCCCGTTGCGGGCTCGCGGCCGCAAGCGGAAGCCGGACAACTGATCTATTTTGTTGGCGGGTCGACCGAGGCGTTGAACCGCGCCAACCCGTTGCTGCGCGCCATGGGCGCCGCGGTGCATCATGCAGGAGAAAACGGCGCCGGCGCGGCGATCAAACTTGCGGTCAATACGCTGTTAGGCGTGCAGGTCTGCGCCATCGCGGAGGTGCTCGCGCTCCTCGATGCGTCCGGGCTCGACGCAGCAACGGGGTGCGCCATTCTGAGCGAAACTCCCGTCGCGAGCGCGGCCGCGAAGGGCGCCGCCGCGGCCATGCTTTCCGGATCCTTCGCTCCAATGTTTCCGGTGTCGCTCGTCGAGAAAGACTTCTGTTACGCCCTAGCGCTTGCAGAAAAAGGCGATACTTTTCCCATGGCCCAAGCGGCGTGCGACGTCTTCCGACAGGCAATCCGCGAAGGGCTTTCGGAGGAAAACCTTACCAGCGTCGTGAAACTGTTTCGGGAGGCCCGCACGTGAACCGGCACAAAGTCATCTTCTTGTTGCCCGCCCTCGCCTTGTCGTCGGTGGTCGCGGCACAGCCGCCGGTCAGGCCATTCCTGACGCTCGATCAGGCGGAGAAAGCCGCGCGCGCCTGCCGTCAGCTCGCGGAAGATTAAGGCTGGCGCGTTGCCATTGCGGTCACCGATTCAAGCGGCAAGCTTATCGCCTTCTCGCGCATGGACAACGCGCGCGTCAGACCTATTGAAGTAGCCACATTAAAGGCAGAGACGGCTTCAACGACAGGGCTCTCGACCCTTTCGCTGCTGCACATTGCGCGTCTCGACAAGAACCCGACGCACGGGATCGAAAGCATTCCCGGTATCGTCATTACCGAAGGCGGCGAGCCGATCGTCACGCAGTCCGGCGCGCTGATTGGCGGCGTTGGCGTATCAGGCGCAACGCCAGCGCAGGATGGCGCGTGCGCGCGCGCAGGGCTCGCTGCGATTGCGGATGAGCTTTGACGAAGGGCAAATCCGTTCGTTAAACGGTCAAAACAATTACTGCGGCTTCCGCCGGCCTTACTAAGGCGGTCGCCCTCGACTAACCCGTTACCGAGGCATGCCAGTCGTTGTAAGGGCCATTTCCCAATACAGCTGCCTGCACTTGCGCAAGAGCGGCGTTTGCCGCGTCTGACGCCTGCGTATTGGGATGCACCGTCCGGCGGAGGGGGCGCGCGCCATTTGGCATGGCGATCAGCTCGGCGACCGCGCGCGGCACGTCCATCGGATCAGTCGATCCGCCGCCGCTGAAGAAACGTTGCGCCATTTCAATATGTGCGGCGTAGGCGGATTTTCGTTCTTCGTCGAGGCCAGCGAGAAGCTCGTTCGAGTAGCGCGCGCCATTATCCCAGATCTTGGTCGGATATCCGCCTGGCTGGACAATTGAGATTTCTACGCCAAAAGGCGCGATCTCATAAGCCATCGCCTCGAACATCGCTTCAGCGGCGAATTTCGTTCCGCAGTAAACGCCGACATTTGGTAATATTAGCCGGCCAAGCTGAGACGTCACCTGGACGATCAACCCTTCGCCGCGCATGCGCATAGCCGGCAGGGCTGCGCGCGCAACGCGGAGCGAGCCGAACAGATTGACCTCGAATTGGCGCATGAGATTTGCGTGATCATGTATTTCAACCGGTCCCGATATGGCTATGCCGGCATTGTTCATGACGGCGTCAAGCGCGCGCCCGGCGATCCGTTCGCCTTCCTTGACGCCGTTCGACACCTGATCGTCTTTCGTCACGTCAATTTCAACGAGGCTGATCTTCAGCTTGTCGCGCGAGGCAAGATCGCCAAGTTCCTGCGCCTCAGCGCGTTTGCCGCCCTTCATGTTGCGCATGGTCGCGATGACCGTGGCGCCAAGCGAGGCGAAATGCAGCGCCGCCAGTCGCCCGAAGCCAGAGCTTGTCCCGGTGATGAGAACGGACTTGCCAGTGAGATTGACCGCGGCAATGTCGGACGTCGCCCCGGATTGGGCTTGCGCGCCGGCGCCGCTCAATGCGGCTGCGACGCCGAGGGTAGCCGCCCCGCCAAGGAGGGTTCGGCGGGTCGGCGCAGCGCTTGCCGGTGATTTAGCGTCAGTCATCAGATGTCTCCCGTTAGGTATTGATATTTCGAGCTGATCGCCCCTCGGTTCGGAGTAAATGCCGGTGCAGGCGTTCAAAGCTGCTTGATCTAAGCGCTTGCTTGCCGTTGCGAGCTACTATAATTCATTATGCGGAAACGTCTTTTATTTCGATCACAATTTCGATTTGTCTCGCCCTCGCTGGACCGTTCGGCGAGTTCGTCGGACGTCGCACTCGGCGCCCAATGCCGCTCACGAAGCTGTGGTTGATGCTGCTCATGCTGGTCATGACATGACTCATGGGCATGTTGACGTTGCAGCGGAGCTGCCAAAACGATGCGCATCAAGACGATTGCGGAATGGCCAATTGCAAGGGCAGCTCAGCGTGCGCCGTATGTCATCCGGTCGCCGCTTCGTTCTCGTCAGAAAAATTCCGCGACGAACCCCTGGCGTCCGGCTGGCATGTTGTTTCGCAGTTGCGGATAACCGCAGATCCTTTGCGCACGGAGCCGCCGCCTCCCCGAACCTGACACATCGGGTTTGACCTCGCCGCGCTTTGCGCGCCGCGAGGACCGCAGGCGTTTGCGCTAACTTCATCAAGGGAATTTTCCATGACGCGAGCTACTCGCGTCGCCGTTGCGGCCGCTTGGGCGGTTGCGGCCCTCGTCGGAACAGGCGCTGACGCGCGCCCTGTTTCCTACGCAGGCGGCTGGACGGCGATTGAGCAAACCGACCGACAGGCGACGATGGCGCTTGTCCACTATTCTCCGACCGCGACGTATTCCATCGGACTTCGCGTCGATTGGGACCGGCGAGACGATATTCTGTTCGTCGGCCCGCAAGCGACATGGCTCGCGAAGCGCTGGTTCGGGGAAGACTACCAGGCGAACGTCTATCTCTTCGGTGCGGCCGGCGTGGCACAAGGGGTGGGCGACAATGACGGCGAGGCGCGCGCCGCCGTACTAGGCGGCGTCATGGCCGACTGGGAAACGCGGCGGCTGTTCGTTTCCTATCGCGCGCACGGGTTCGAAGCGGGGGACCTCGACGCCACCTTCATGCAAGCAGCGCGCGTTGGCTTTGCGCCTTATGTCGCGAACACGGGCGCGCTTCACACCTGGCTGATGATCGAAGTTGATCACCGCCCGGACAATCCGGAACCGATCGGCGTCACGCCGCTCGTCCGGTTCTTCAAGGGACCCGCTCTTTTCGAGGCCGGCTGGAGCATTACCGACGACCGGCCGCTCGTGAATTTCACCTATCGCTTCTGAAACCCTGAAAGGAAACCGACATGAAACAACTCATCCTCGCCGCCGTTCTCTCGCTTGTCGCCAGTGCTGCGCACGCCCAACACAATCACGGCGCCGATCACGACGAAGGCGCTATGATGGATCACGCCGAGGGCCATAACCATGAGGCGACCGACGTCGTCGCGCCTGAACCAGCGCCGGCCGCCGCCCTCGACGCGGCCGAGGCCGCTGGCGGCGAACTGATCGTCGTTGATGTACTCGGCGTCGTCTGCGACTTCTGCGCCGTCGCGATGGATAAAACCTTCGCCAAGCGCGGCGAAGTCGCGGCCACTCGGGTCGATCTCGATGACAAGACGCTCACCATCGTGACCCGGCCCGGACAGACATTGGCGGACGCCGAGATCGAAAAGCTGGTGAAGAGCGCCGGCTATCGCACAAAGGCGATCCGTCGGGGCGACGCGGCAAAGGAGCCAGGAGACCCGATCAATGAAACGCGCTGATCTTATCTGGCGCGAGACAGCGGGCCCGGCTCTGGCGTTATTCGCCAGCGCCGGCACGCTCTTGTGCTGCGCCCTCCCCGCCCTGCTCGTGACGCTTGGCGCAGGCGCCGTCATGGCTGGGCTTGCTGCAAACGTCCCCGGGCTCATATTCCTGACCGAGCACAAAGGATGGGTATTCGGGATTTCCGGAGTGCTTCTGGCGGCTTCCGCGATTGGCCGCTATCTGACGCGGAACGCCCCCTGCCCCGCCGATCCGGCGCTCGCGCGCGCATGCGCTTCCATGCGCCACACGGGAGGCATCATTCTGGGCGCCGCGATCGCGGCCTATCTTGTTGGCGGCTTTTTCGCCTTCTTCGCCGCTGACCTTCTGCTGTGAAGATCAGCCCATCGTAACGGATCAGGCGGCGAGGGTCGTGCGCGCCGCGCGCTCGAAGCGGGCGAGCCCTTCGTCAAGCGTCTTGTCGGAAATTGTCAGCGGCGCGAGGAACCGGATGCACTGCGCATAGGCGCCAGCCGTCGTTGTGATCACGCCTTGCTCGCGCGCTTCTGTCTGCATCCGACCCGCTAGATCGCCGTCAGGTTTTGATGCTTCGCCATCCTTGACGCATTCGAGCGCTACCATGGCCCCGATTTGGCGAACGTCGCCGATGCGCCCGCGCCCGGGACCGTCCTGGATCGCGCGCCAACTCGCCGCGACGCGCTCGCCGATTTCCACCGCGCGATCAAGAAGGCCTTCCTCTTCAAAAATCTCCAAAACCGCCAAGGCCGCTGCGCATGCGACGGGATTGCCGCCATAGGTCGACCCCATGCCGCCCGCGGCGATCTTGTCCATCAGATCCGCCTTGCCGGTCAGCGCCGACAGGGGCAGGCCCGCTGCAATTGATTTCGCGATGCAGACCATGTCCGGCTCGACGCCGGAATGCTCTATTGCGAACATCTTGCCCGTCCGACCCATACCGGACTGAATTTCGTCAACGATCAGAATAATACCGTTGTCATCGCAAATCTTACGCAAACCTTGCAGGAAAGCGGTTGGCGCGGGGTTGAATCCGCCCTCGCCCTGCACCGGCTCGACGATGATCGCGGCAACTTCCTCAACCGGGATCGCCGTCTTGAAGATATGGTCGAGACAGGCCAGGCATCCGCGCACCGATACGCCATGGTATTCATCCGGATACGGCGCATGAAAAACGCCAGGGACGAGCGGTCCGAAGCCTTGCTTGTAGGGCTTGGCTTTGCCGGTCAGGGTCGTTGCAAGTAGCGTTCGGCCGTGGAAGGCGCCCTCGAACGCAATAACGCCTGGGCGCCCGGTTATGCGACGCGCAAATTTGACCGCGTTCTCAACCGCCTCGGCCCCCGAATTGAACAGGGCGGTCTTCTTTTTCGCAGCGCCGGGCACAAGCCGGTTCAAGCGCTCGGCGAGATCGACGTAAACCTCGTACTGCGCGATGCCAAAGCTCGTATGCAGGAACAGGTCGGCCTGGCGTTTGATCGCCTCCACGACCTTTGGATGTCGATGGCCCACGTTCAGAACGCCAATGCCGCCAATGAAGTCGATGAAATGCTTGCCGTCCACGTCCCAGAGATCGGCGCCCTCGGCTTTGGCTACATAAATGCCGGATTTCGAGGGCAGGCCTGCCGGCAGCGCCTCGTCGCGCCGCGCCTTGAGCGATTGATTTGTGGTGAATTCGTTGCGGCCGTGTTCCATGGACGATCCTGTCATTTTATTCTTTCAAGGCACTATTACTAACAGCCCCTTGCGAAGCCATCCTGCCGCGCTGGTCTAGCATGGCGGCGGGTGTTTTCGATGGGTCTTTTTGCGCGACATGGGCGCTCGTTCTTTCGTTGTGGCGCCTGCCCTAAATCAGTTTTATATTGCAGACGAAAAATGTTGAACCGCGCAACCCACAGGCGCGTATATCAAACGTTAGAGTACTTAGAGTACAAGGAGTTTCGACGTGGCAGACGATAATGCCGTGCAACGTATTTTACAGTTCGTCAAACAACTTAAAGAAAAAGCCAATCCGTCTGAAGCTGAGTTGATGCAGGAGGCTGTCTCTCGCAACTGGCTGAAGTCAAATGGCGAGGTTACAAGCGACGGGCACACTCTCGTTCGCTCTCTGACGGAACAGCAGAATACGCGTACGACCCTGCGTAACCTGCTCTAATTCGCGTTAGCGACTGAAAGCCTTGCGTTCAGTTACGTATCAAGGCGGCGTCCGGGCGCTATTTCCCGAACTGAAGTTTTCAAATCGATTACAGCCGGCAAACCGCTTGCGAGCGCAGCCTCAAACGCCGCCGGAAATTCCTCGGTCTGGCCAACCGAAAATCCTGCTGCGCCAAAGCTTTTGGCGAGCGCCGCGAAATCCGGATTCATCAATTCAGTGCCGCTTACCCTGTCAGGATAATCGCGCTCATGATGCATGCGGATAGTGCCATAGCTGCCATTGTTCGCGACCAGAACTACGACCGGCAGCGCATATTGCATTGCGGTCGCCAGTTCCGCAGCCGCCATCATGAAACAGCCATCGCCGGCTGCGCAGACGACCGTTCGTTCTGGCATAACGGCTTTTGCGGCCAAGGCAGCCGGAAAGCCATACCCCATTGCGCCGGAGGTCGGCGCCAACTGGGTCTTGAACTGTCTGTGTCGATAGAAGCGATGCAGCCAGCCAGCATAATTGCCGGCGCCGTTGGTCATGATTGCATCCGGCGGAAGGCGTTTGTCGAGCCACGCGAAGATTTCCGCAAGGCTGACGCCTTCTGCAACGGGCGTTGGTACGGAGAATTCTTCGAACTCGGCATGCGCTGCGTGCGCGGCGGCGCGCCATGCGGGATCGCCGGTCCATGTTTCATTTGCGAGCGCATGCGACATTGCGATCGGGGATGCGTTGATCGCGAGCGCGGGCGCGTAAACGCGCCCGAGCTCCTCCGCCCCCGGATGAACGTGGATGAGGCGCTGGTCCGGCTGGGGCGCCTTCAGCAAGGTATAGCCGGACGTCGTCATCTCTCCGAGGCGCGGCCCCAAGGCGATAATGAGGTCGCTGCGGCGGATGCGGTCGGCAAGCTTCGGATTAGGGGCAATGCCGACATCGCCCGCGAATTGAGGGTGCAAATTGTCGAAGAGGTCTTTCGAACGGAAAGTACAGGCAACGGGAAGTCCGGTTGCCTCTGCGAAAATCTGCAAATCGCTAACGGCCTGATGCGACCATCCACCCCCGCCTACGAGGAGCATTGGCGAGGCGGCGAAGGCGAGCATTTCGCGCAAGCGCGCGATGTCTCCGGGCATTGGCCCAGACATGGTCACAGGGGCCGGCGGCAGCGTTGCGGCGTCAGTTTCTTCTGTGAGCATATCTTCAGGTAACGCGAGAACCACGGGCCCCCGACGACCATTCTGCGCCGTTGCGAAGGCGCGGTTCACATATTCGCCAACGCGAGCGGAGATATCTATTTCCGCCGCCCATTTGGCGAGCGGGCCGAACATCTGGCGGTAGTCGATTTCCTGAAACGCCTCGCGGTCTCGCTGGTCCCGCGCGACCTGGCCGATGAAGAGGATGAGCGGGGTCGAGTCCTGAAATGCGGTATGAACGCCAACTGAGCCTTGGGTGGCGCCGGGGCCGCGCGTCACCATCGCAACGCCGGGACGACCTGTCAGCTTGCCAAATGCTTCCGCCATATTGACCGCTGAGGCTTCGTGCCGGCACGCAATCAGACGGATGCCGTCGCGCACATCATAGAGTGCATCAAGAACGGCGAGGTAACTCTCCCCAGGCACGCAGAAAACGTGGGTGACGCCGTTCGCAAGCAGCGCGTCAACCAGCCTGCGCGCGGCGGTGACGGATTGGGTGCCGGTCATGAACGGATATGACGGAACTACAGACGTTGGGTCAACGGGTCTGGGCCGCATTCCGTAAATCGACGTTCAGGCGGTCCGATCGAGCAGCAGCCCCGCGTCGACGTCGGTCCTAACGTCCTCGCGAACGCCCCGCACAAGGTCGATAAATCGTTCCTGCGGCCATTCGTGAACAATCTCTCCGGTGTCGACGTCGATGGCCCGGTAGACGAAACGCGGGGACCCCGGCGGCGAGTTGCTTGAGTGTTCGTTCGAGCAGTCCGGTGGCCGACTCGAGGCTCGGCGACTGGCCCGTGAGATTCGTGTAGGCACTGGCCAACTCCGCGCCGCTGCTGGCAATCACGGCCGGGCGGGCAAGGAGCGGGGCGGCCTGGGGAGCGCGGAGCTGGGCCAGCAATTGGGCGGCTTCCGAT
>CAZSBU010000061.1:0-2533 GCA_964605055.1 uncultured Caulobacterales bacterium
TCCATCACCTCGGGTCGCTTTTTGATCGCCGCTTCAATTCCCCTCAGCGTCGCGTCGTCCTCTTTCTCTAGCTTTACGAGAATGATCACCGTCACGTTGACGCCCAGCGCCTCGCGGTTGATCTCGGTGTGATAGCCCTTGATGATCCCTTCGGTTTCCAGCCGTCTCAGCCGCCGGAGGCAGGGCGTCGGCGACAGTCCGACCTTGTCGGCGAGTTCGGCATTGGTAATGCGCGCGTTCTCCTGCAAATGCCGGAGAATTTTCTGATCGATCTGATCGAGCTTCATGGAACCTTCTTTGCGGACGCCCGCGCCTCGCGCCATATTCGGCGGTGTATTTAGCAGGTTCTGCTAACTGTCAAGATGATCGCACCCGTATTTGGCAGATGCTTCCCGGCGGGTCGGCTTATGGTGACGTATCGGCCGGGATTCGCCCGGCGCGCCGAAACCCGAAAGCAAACAAAAGATGCAAGCGCGCGAAATAGATACGCCCGGTTGGCACCGGGTCGTTCATTTCTCGGACCCGGCCGCGGGTCTGTCGGCGATCATCGCGGTTCATGACGCGACGCTCGGGCCAGGATGCGGCGGCTGCCGCGTGCGCCCTTACGCAAGCTTTGGAGCCGCCCTGACCGACGTAAAAAACCTTTCGCGAGGGATGACCTACAAGAACGCCATGGGCGACATCCCGTTCGGCGGCGGCAAGGCGGTCATCATCGCCGATCCGCGAACGGACAAAACGCCTGAGTTGATGCGCGCCTTCGGCCGGGCGGTCGAAAGCCTCGGGGGGCTATATTACACCGCCGAGGATTCCGGCGTCGACGAACACGATCTCGAAATCGTCCGCTCGGAAACGAAGTATGTGGCCGGCATCGCGCCCGGCGGCCTAGGCGGCAACCCTTCCCCGTTTACGGCGCGAGGCGTCCTTCGCGGCATTGAAGCGGCGTGTCGCTACAAAACGGGACGTTCGACGCTCGACGGCGTGCGGGTCGCGATTCTTGGCGTCGGCGCGGTTGGTATGCCGCTCGCCGAATTGCTGCACGCGGCCGGCGCCCGCCTCGTTGTCGCCGACATCAACGAGGCGGCCGTTCGCGAGGCCATTCAGCGATTTGACGCCCTCGCGGTTGCTCCTTCTGACTGCATCGCTGCGGACGTAGATGTATTCAGCCCCTGCGCGCTTGGCGGGTCGATCAACGCGCAGTCTATCGGGCAGCTGGGGGCTTCAATCGTTGCGGGGGCCGCGAACAACCAACTGTTGACGCCGGACATGGATCAAGCTCTTCGCGACCGCGGCGTGCTCTATGCGCCCGATTACGTGATCAACGCTGCCGGCGTCATTTCGGTCGGGCTCGAAATTCTAGGGCTCTGGAGCGAAGCCGAACTGTCGGTCCGGATCGACCGCATCGGCGACAGGCTGACGGCGATATTCCGCCGGGCGGACGCCGAGCGCAGGCCGACCGGAGCGATCGCCGACGAGATGGCGCTCGAGATCATCGCTCACGGCAAGGCCGCCTGATCCGCCATTTACGGTCGAAACCGCGTTTTACTCCGCGGCGAGCGCTTTAGCTGAGCGCTTTACCTTGGGCTTTGCTGACCCAGCTTCTACGACGGCGCCTGAACGCGCCAGCGCTTCTTCGCGCCCCTCTTCTTTGCGCCCGTCTATTTCGCGCTCGTCTTTGTCGAGCTTGGTCGACGCGTCGCTATCGATCATCGCCCGCAGGTTCGAGGAAGATCGCACGCCAATGTTTTCGAAGTTCGCTTCTATCCAGGCGTCTGCAATGCGCCGCCCACGCTCTTTCAATTCGTTGAGAAAGCTCCACTCGACATTGAACTTGCTGGCGATCGACAGATCTTCGAGCGCTTCGTCGCTGCGGATCGAATGAACGCGAATACCGCGCAGTCGGTCGCGATATTCCGGCTTCAGCCAGCCTTCATCGAGCAACCGGTCGACAAAGTCGATTGCGCGGAATTCACGCAGCAACGAAGAATTGAATGTGATCTCATTGATGCGGTTCATGATTTCCGGAGCCGTCTTCGGCACGTCTTCGCGTTCCAGCGGGTTGATGTGAACGATGACGATGTCCGAGCTTTCGGCTTCATAGAACAGCGGGAATAGCGCCGGATTGCCCATATACCCGCCATCCCAATAGTGCTCGCCGTCGATTTCGACGGCTTGGAACAGGAACGGCAGACAGGTCGACGCCGAAACCGCCTCGACGCAGGCGTCCTTGGTGGTGAAAAGGTGAATTTTGCCCGTACGTACATTTGTCGCCGACAAAAACAGCCTTACGCGCGTGCAACGGCGCAGGCGGTCGAAGTCAATGCACTGTTCCAGCACGTCGCGCAGAGGGTTAAAGTTAAACGGGTTGAATTGGTAGGGCGACAGCGCGCGCGTGAAGAGATCGAACATTTGATAACCGGGTGAGCGATCCAGGTTAAAATTGCCGAACAACACGTCAAAAGGCGTGCGCTGAACAGGGCTGTAGCGCGAGCCGACATCGCTGATCGCCTTCCACAACTCGTTCAGCTTGTCGCGT
>CAZSBU010000061.1:2543-13103 GCA_964605055.1 uncultured Caulobacterales bacterium
AATGCAGGCCGTAGGCGAGGGCGACGGCGTTCACCGAGCCGGCGCTCGCCCCGGAAATGGAATCAACGTCGAGCCGTTCGTCCTCAAGCAGACGATCGAGCACGCCCCAGGTTATGGCGCCGTGCGCGCCGCCGCCCTGCAGGGCGAGGTTGATCTTCTTCGCTCCGGACTTTGTCCGAAAGCCGCCCTTCTGATCGTTTGCAATGTTGCTCATTTCGCTACCCATCCGCCATCGATTTGATAAGCTGCGCCCGTGATCGCCGCCGCCGATTTCGATGCGAGGAACACGGCCAGCGCGCCGACCTGCTCCACCGTCACGAACTGCTTCGTCGGCTGCGCTTCGAGAATGACCTTCTGGATGACTTCTTCCTCGGTCATATTGCGCGCCTTGGCCGTGTCAGGAATTTGTTTCTCGACGAGTGGCGTCAGCACATAGCCGGGGCAGATGGCGTTGCAGGTCACGCCGAACTCTGCGCCCTCCAGCGCCACGGTTTTCGTTAAGCCGAACACGCCGTGCTTGGCCGCTACGTAAGCCGACTTGAAGGGCGAGGCGACAAGAGCGTGCGCCGAGGCGACGTTGATGATGCGCCCGAACTTGCGCGCCTTCATGCCCTTCATGACCGCTTTGGTCGCGTGGAAGGCCGAAGAGAGATTGATCGCAATGATGGCGTCCCATTTGTCGTCGGGGAAATCCTCAATGGGCGAGACGTGCTGAATGCCGGCGTTGTTGACGAGGATGTCGACCTGCCCGAAAGCCTTTTCGGCCACTTCGATCATGCCCCTGATCTCGGCGGCCTTAGTCATGTCGGCGCCGCTGAAGATGGCGGTAACGCCGAAACGGTCTTCCATATCGGCGCGGGTTTCTTCGATCTGCGCCGGGTCGCCAAAGCCGTTCAGGCAGATGTTGTAGCCTTCGGCGGCGAAGGCTTCCGCAATTCCAAGTCCGATGCCGCTAGTGGAGCCGGTGACGACGGCGTTAAGGCGCGATGCCATGGGCAGCCTCCTTTTAGGTATGCGAGTTGAGCATATCGCAGCGCAGCATAAGACCCTTAACCCCGGCGCCGCAACCGTATGGGGCGATCACTTATCGGATAGCCGCCAGCTTGTGTCGGGGCGCGGGGTCGTTTCTATTCTGCCCGTGCTTGGGTCAGCGCTATCGTCGGGTCCGACGGCAATTGGGTACGACCTTGGGGAGCCATTTACGGGGAGCACAATAAATTGGAAAGCATCCTGCCGGCGGAATGCGTTGCGAGATCGAGCCTAAGCGCGACTGTCAAAGCGGGAGTCGTCGTTTGAGCGCCGTCCTCAAAGTCGCCGCGTCAGTCAGCCTGCTGATCGTCGCGTTCCTGCATCTCGGATTCCTGCTCCTCGAAATGGTCTACTGGGACCATCCGGTCGGGCAGCGGATATTTTCGATGACGCCGGGCGAGTCCGCGGCGACCGCAACGCTCGCCGCCAATCAGGGGCTCTATAACGGCTTCATCGCCGCGGGCGTTCTCTGGGGGCTCGTATCGGGCCGGCGCGACGTGCGGATATTTTTCCTCGTCTGCGTGGTCATCGCCGGGCTGTTCGGCGGGGCGACCGCCAAACCGTCAATCTATTTCATTCAGGCCCTTCCGGGGGCGGTGGCGTTATTGTTTGTATTGATCGCTGCGCGTCGGCAATGAACAAAACAGCCAAGAGCAGCTGTCTTCACCATAGAATCTGCAAAATTTGACAAAGTTTGCCAATTTTCGTAGGTAATGCGAACGAAGGAGCGCAATTTTGGCAACGATGAATGTTTCGCTTCCCGAGCCGTTGAAGGCGTGGGTGGAGGCGCAGGCTCGATCCGGGCGCTATTCAAACGCCAGCGACTATGTACGCGACCTCATCCGCCGCGATCAGGAGCGCGCCGCGAAAATGGACGATCTGCAAAAGCTGATATCGGAAGGCGTTGGCAGCGGCGAGGCGGCGTCATTCGACGCGCAGGCGTTTCTGGCGCGCGCCCGCGAAAAGCATGGGCGCAGGTAAACCCTGTCGGCTGCGACCCGCCGCTGTCGCCGATCTCGAAGCGATTTGGGAATTCACCGCCGCGCGCTGGTCGCCGGATCATGCGGACGCCTATATCGATGGAATTGTTGCGGCGTTCGGGCAGATTGCCGAATATCCGCGACTCTATCGCGAAAGACCGGAGTTCGCGCCACCCGTCCGCTTTTACTTCTAAAAGGCGCACTTGATCGTGTTCCGCGATGCGGACGATCATATTGACATCATTCGCGTCCGCCATGCACGCGAAGACCCGTTCAATGGGCGGACCGCTGATCAGGAATAGCAGTATAAACAAGGGGGCCCCCAAGTGAGCGGCATTCAGGCAATTGGTGTACTGATCATCAGGGTATGGGCGGCGAGTGTAGTGATAACAAGTGTGAATGGACTTGCCTTCACGGGGCTGCTCGACGGACTTGAGAAAAAAGAGTTACTGGTAGCATTGATCATATACGCGGTCTGGCTTGCGGCCGCAGTCAGTGGGTGGATCTGGGCTTCGAGACTGTCTGGTTTGCTGGTCCCGCAGGTCGGTCGGGAACCGGTAGCGATATCGATAAATGTGGAAGACCTTGTCGCCGCCGGCAGCTTTCTGATCGGCGGTTTCTATCTCGTGGCTTCCACGCCTTCGCTTGTTACCAATATGGCGAGAGTTATGGGCCCCCTCATTTTTCGTGATGCAAATGAAATGCCCCGGATCTACGCGCTTGATATAGCCAGTCTGCCTGGTGAGCTGGTGGTATTTGCAGCAGCCCCGTTTCTAACGTTCAAGCCCCGCGAGATCGCGCGGTTATTCCTGTGGCTTCGGCGCGCGGGCGTCGCCAGTGGGGAGGAGAATTGATCGTGGTTGACGCGACAACCTCAATTCCCGCTTGCGGTCCCGACCCGATGACGCCTCATCCGCTGGGCGAGGTGACCCGCGTCGGCTTTTTAAAGCCGCTCGTCAACGACCCGCTGATCGATATCGGCGAATACACCTATTACGACGATCCTCAGGGGCCAGAGCGCTTTGTCGAGAACTGCGTTCTCTATCGCCATCCCGATATCGGCGACCGCCTGATCATCGGCAGATTCTGCGCCATCGCCATGGGCGTTCAGTTCATCATGAACGCCGCCAACCACCCGATGACGGGGCTATCCACCTATCCGTTCTCGATCTTCGGCCATGGCTGGGAAGACCCCGACGAAGACTGGCGCGCGGGACTGCGCGGCGACACAGTTATTGGCCATGATGTTTGGATCGGCATGGGCGCGACGATCATGCCCGGCGTTACGGTGGGCGACGGGGCCATCATCGGCACGCGCGCCGTGGTCGCCAGCGACGTGCCCGCTTATGGCGTCGCTGTCGGCGCGCCGGCCCGCACCATCCGCCAACGCTTCGATCCGGACACGATCGAGCGCCTGTTGCGGATCAAGTGGTGGAACTGGCCGGCAAAGAGGATCACCAGCCGCCTTGACGCCATCAGGCGCGGCGATATCGACGCGCTGGAGCGGGACGCATAGGAGCCGCTAATTGAGACATTCTTCCAAAAAGTCTCGGAATGATTTCCACGAGCGGTCCGCCGCGCGCTTGTCATAGACGGTGCCGAAAGCGTGATCGTTCGCGTCCGGATTGGTGAAAGCGTGCTTGACGCCGCCATAAGCGTGAATCTGCCAGTCGGCTCCCGCCTCGGTCAGCTCCTTGCCGAGGGCGACAACGTCCGCAGGCGGAACCATCGGATCGTCATAGCCGTGGAAGGCGATGACCTTCGCCGTGATCTTTTTGCCGACCGTGTTGCCTGGCGCGCCGAAAAGGCCATGAAAACTCGCTACGCCGCGGACATTTGCGCCGGTGCGCGCGACATCAAGCGCGCATAAGCCGCCGAAGCAGAAGCCCATCACGACGATGCGAGAGGCGTCAACGTCGGGCAAGGCTTTCGCCACATCGATGACGTGCAGCAAACGCTCCTGTAAATGCGCCCGGTTCGAGGCGAGCGGCGTCATCAGCGCCTGGCACTCTTCGGTCGTCTTGCCAAAGACGCCCTTGCCATAGAGATCTAGCGCAAAACCTGCATAACCAAGCTGGGCGAGGCGCTTTGCGTAATTCTCTTCGACAGGGCCGCGCCCGGCCCAGGCATGGCAGATGAGCACGGCAGGTCGCTTGCCCGCCGCCGCGTCGTCGATCGCGAGAAGTCCCTCGAAGGCCTTTTCCCCATGAGCATAGTCAATTGCGTGCGTTAGAACCGCCATGGCTGTTTCCCGTCAGACTTCGCGGGAAACTTCCGCCGTAGGCGACGGGAAATCAAGTCCCAGCGGGCGCGATCTCAATTGCGTCTCCGCATCAGCGCAGCGATTCACAAGCCAGGCATGAATGGAATGTCAGTATCGTCAGGCTTCATGCCCAGCGCTGTCAGCATCGCATGCGCTTGCCCGCGATGGTGAGTCTGGTGATTGAACATTTGCATGACGAGAAGAGCGCGCGGCCGGGTTAGTTCGCGGCCTGTTGCGCCTGAGAACCAGGTGAGATCGCCGTCGAACCAGTCCGGGTCAACTTCGTCAGCCCACGCAGCGATGACCGCGTCAAAGCGCACGCGTTCGGCTGCTAGGTCTTCGAAGCGCTCATAGGCGAGGGACGACTCTGCGATGGATTTGGCGCGCGGCGGCGGCGCGCCAGCGAAACGGCTCATCCAAATCTGGTCGCCCCAGAGAATGTGCGCGAGCGTCCCCTCGATCGATTTAAAGAAGGCGCCGCGATCCGCTTTACGATCTGCGTCGCTAAGCCGCCCGGCTTCCCGATAGCAGCTGCGATTCTGCCATTCGTTGTAGCGGGCCATCACCTGCGCGTAGGGTTTCTGGATCACCTTGGACTGATCCCCCTATTCGCCGCGCTCGCCAATGCGGCTGATCTTCAGCGTGTTGGTTTTGCCGGGCCGTCCGAAAGGATAACCCGCCAGGATGATGATCCTTTCGCCATCGACTGCGCCGTAACGGCGCGCCAGACTCTCAGCGCTCTGGAGCATCTCGTTGAAGTCGGCGATGTCTTTTGTATGAAAGGGCGTCACGCCCCAGAACAGGGCGAGCTCGCGGGCGACGCGCTCGCTGGGCGTGGCCGCGAGAATGCCGCAATGGGGGCGGTCGCGCGACAGACGTCGCGCCGTCGAGCCGGTCTTGGTGTAGGCGACGGCGACGCGGCAATCGAGCACCTCGGCGATGCGCCGCGCCGACAACGTGATCGCGTCCGCCGTCGTGTAGTCCGCATCGGGATCATCAACGATGACGAACGACCCGCTGTCTTCATCCTTTTCTGTCGCGGCGATGATCCGATCCATAATGGCGACCGCGGTCGGCGGATGACGCCCCACGGCGGTCTCGGCCGATAGCATGACGGCGTCGGCGCCCTGAAAGACGGCGGTCGACACGTCGGAGGCTTCGGCGCGCGTCGGCGAGATCTGTTCAACCATGGATTCCAGCATGTGCGTCGCAACGATCACCGGCTTACCCGCGCGCCGGCACGCGCGCACGATTCGCCGCTGGATATTCGGCACATCCTCAGCGGGCAGTTCAACGCCGAGATCGCCGCGCGCGACCATCAGCGCATCGGAGAGGGCGATGATGTCGCCAAGATGATCGACGGCGGTCGGCTTCTCGATCTTCGAGATTATGCCGGCGCGACCGCCAATCAGAGCCCGGGCCTCTTCCACATCCTCCGGACGCTGAACGAAAGAAAGCGCCACATAGTCCACGCCAATGTCGAGCGCATGGGCGAGGTCCGCGCGGTCTTTCTCGGTCAAGGCCGAAATCGCCAGCGCCCGCCCAGGCAGGTTGATGCCCTTGCGGTTCGTCAGGCGGCCCGGCGTATCGGCGCGGGCGACGAGGCCAGCGCCAGTTTTCTCGACGACAGTGATCTGAAGCTTGCCATCGTCGAGTTTCAGGATATCGCCGATATGCAAGGCGTCGATGATCTCCGGGTGAGGGATCGGAATGACCCCTTGCTCGGTCGTCTCGCGCGCCAGTTCCAGACGATAATTGGCGCCATAGCGCAGATCGACGCCATCGCCGGGCAAGACGCCGGTGCGGATTTTCGGTCCCTGAAGATCGGCAAACACCGCAATGGGCGCGCCCGTCTCGCGCTCGGTCTCCCGGATCGCCTCCATGATGCGGCGGGTCTTGTCGTGCTCGCCATGTGAAAAGTTGAGCCGGAAGACGTCGACGCCAGCCTGATGAAGTAGCCGCAGCATCGAGGGCGAGGCGCTCGCCGGTCCGACGGTCGCGACGATCTTGCAATGGCGTTTGCGCATCGGGGAATGCCGTTCATGAGTTGTTTCTCTCAAGCGAACTCTAGGCGGATTTGCGCGCGACGCCACCACCGGGCGGCCTTATTGGGCGGGTCTACGTCGAGCGATCAAGTAAATGTCAATTGCGCGCCCCTGATCGCCTCGCGATAACCCGTCGGAAACAGGCAAATGCGGGGGTGTTCGTTGACGACGGGAAAAGCGGCGGCAGGCAAATTCGCGCTCGTCACAGGGGCCTCCGCCGGCATCGGCGTGGCGTTCGCCAGGCTTGCGGCGTCAAAAGGCTATGATGTCGGGCTGGTCGCCCGGCGGGCAGACCGGCTCGAAGCGCTAGCGGCGGAATTGCGCGCCGGTCATTCGGTTGATGCGCTGCCTATCGCTGCCGACCTCTGCGAGACGACGGCGCCCGAAACGATTGCGGCGCGGCTTGAACGCGAGGGCCGGCCGGTCGATGTCCTCGTCAATAATGCGGGCTACAGCCTGAAGAATTCCTTCGCCGCGACGTCGCTCGCCGACCATCGCCGCTTCATCGAACTGACGGTGACAACGCCCGTGGCGCTCGCCCATCTTTTCCTCAAAGGCATGCTGGCGCGCGGCTGGGGCCGCATCATCAACATCTCCTCGATCACGGCGTTCTCGACGGGCGGGAAGGGGCACACGCTCTATCCCGCCGGAAAAAGCTTTCTTGTGAAGTTCTCGCAATCGCTGAGCGCGGAAGTCGCTGAAAGGGGTGTCAAGGTGACGGCGGTATGCCCCGGTTTTGTCGACACCGAGTTTCAATCCGCCAACGAGATCGCCGACCAGATGGGCCGAACGCCCGCCTTCATGATCCAGAGCCCGGAAGACATCGCGGCAGAATCCTGGCGTCGCAATGAAGCAGGGGCCGAGGTGGTGGTGCCCGGATTCCTCCCCAAGGTAGCCGCGGCGTTCCTGCACTACGCGCCTGAACAGATCGTCACGCCCATGACCCGCCGCGCCGCCGCGCAACATTTTTCCGGAGAGTAGTTTCATGTTCGGCAGGCGGGGCGGACCGAAAGCGATGCTGGCGGGCGGCGAGCCGCGCATTGATCAATCTTATGACATCGTCATCATCGGTTCAGGCGCGGGCGGTGCAACCCTCGCGCAGCGTCTTGCGCCGACGGGCAAGTCGATCCTGATCCTTGAGCGCGGCGACCATCTGCCGGTCGAATTGCAAAACTGGGACGCCTTCGAAGTGTTCGTCAAACACCGCTATCGCGCGCAGGAGCAATGGCGCGACCGCAAGGGACGGCGCTTTCATCCGACAACGCATTACTGGGTCGGCGGCAATACCGCCTTCTACGGCGCGGCGCTGTTCCGCTTTCGCCAGCGCGACTTCGACGAGACCATGCATGAGGGCGGACTGTCGCCCGCCTGGCCTATCTCTTACACCGATCTTCGCCCGTATTACGACGAAGCCGAGCGGCTCTGGCGCGTACACGGCACGCGCGGCGAGGACCCGACCGACGACGCCGATGCGCCGGCCTATCCAAAGCCCGCCATCGCGCATGACCCTGAAATCGGCGTACTGAAGAAACAATTTCGCGATGCAGGCTGGGCCGCTTTCGACCTGCCGCTGGGGATCGACCGCGAAAACGATCAGCCAACGCGTGGTCGCTGCGTGCGGTGCACAACCTGCGGCGGCTTTCCCTGCCTGACGCGCGCCAAATCCGACGGGCGCGGCGTGATCGATGAGGTCGACGCCTTCCCCAATGTCACCGTGCAGCCGCGATCCAAAGTGCTCCGCCTCGAAACCGACGCGCGCGGGCGCGAAGTGAAGGCAGTCGTCTATGAGCGCGACGGCGCGGAAGAGCGCGTGCGCGGCGACATTGTCATCCTGGCGGCGGGGGCGGCGAATTCTGCGGCGATCCTGCTCAGATCGGCGAACGGCGCGCATCCCGCAGGGCTCGCCAATTCGTCCGATCAGGTCGGGCGCAATTACATGTTCCATACGCTCTCGGCTGTGCTGTCGGCGACCGGCGCCAAGGTTCAGGCGACGTTCCCGAAGACCTTCGCCATCAACGATTTCTATTGGGGCGATCCGCGCGGCGGCTTCGATTTCCCGATGGGCCACATCCAGCTGCTCGAATACATGAACGCCGATACGATCCGCGGCCAGCTCAGCGCCTTTGTGCCGCCATGGGCGTTCCCGAAATTTCTGGCGCAATCTATCGCGAGCCGCATTCTCGCCTTCCTCGTTATCTCGGAAGACCTGCCGCTCGCGAAGAACCGCGTGCGGATCAACAAGCGCGGCGAGATCCAGCTCGACTACTGGTACAACAATCTCGCCGGTCATGAGCGGCTGGTGAAAACGTTCCTGTCGCAACTTCGCGATATGGGGCGGATGTGCGGCTGCGCGCGGCAGCACCGTTTCCAGTTCTCCGAGCTGTTGCCGCTGTTTGGCACGGCTCATCAGTGCGGCACGCTGCGCATGGGGGCGGATGCGAAGAGCTCCGTCGTCGATCGCGACGGCAAGGCGCACGATCTCGATAATCTCTATGTCGCGGACACCAGCGTTTTCGTGACAAGCGCGGCGGTCAATCCGGTGCTGACGCTGGTCGCCAACGGCCTGCGCGTTGGCGATCATCTGATCGACAGGATGGGTTAGGAGGCGTTACGCGGCGTCCATATTTCGCATCAGTCCGCGATTGGCCTGACCCGCAGCACGCGCGCCGGCGCGCCTTTGCCCTCAAGCATGCCGCCCGTGGTCACCACGATAAGGCTGCCGTCGGGCCGGATCGCGACGCTGGTGCAGCCGTCGCAGCCTTCCGCAAGGGCGGGCGTGGCGACGCCGTCGGAGCTGATTTTCAAAAGCGCGTCGCCATGGGTCGCGGCGAAGATCGAGCCGTCCGCCGCGAAAGCGAAATCGTCGATCGGGCCGGGCGAAGTGAAAGTCTCCAGGGTTTTCGCCGGTTTTTTCGCCGAGGCGTCGAACGTATAGATCGCCCCGCGCGAGGAGTTGGAAACGTAGAGTTTGCCCCCGTGCAACTTCACGCCATTCGCGCCCGGCCGGAAGGAAGACCCGGCAGGATCGGGCGTCAAGAGTTCGTGCGCAATGTAGGGCTGAAGCGCGTCCTCCTCGGGGCTGAGCGTCTACACGCTGCCGGTAATCGAGTCGGCAATCGCATAGCGCCCGTCGCCCAGGGGTTCGACGCCATTGAGAAACCGCGCGTTGGGCGCGGGAATGTCTTTCGTCACGGCTCCTACAGCGTCCAGCACCAGCACGCGGTTCGTTTCGGTGAAGGCCGGAAAGTCCGAAAAAGGCGCGCCGTGCGCTGTAACGATGAACCCATCGCCGAGCGCCGCGATGCCCACCGGATGGTAGGGGAGTTCAGCAACGGTCCAGGCCTTGTCGTCGGCGCTGAGGCCGATCAGGCGCTTGTCGAAATAGCTCGTAAAAACCGTCGATCCGTCAGCAACTTGTACGAGGTTTTCAAGAAAGACCCCGGGGGTGAATTCGATAAGCGTCTCAACCTCGGCTGCGTTGGCGGGGACGATGGCGGATACGGCGAGGGCGGTGAAACCGGCAAAGGCAGTCTTCAGATGGCGGCTCAGACAGGGGTCAGACATGGCGCGTCGGTTCTCCATTTTGTGGTCGGAACGAAACTCGATAATGAACAACGGCCAAAGGATTCCGGATTGCCTTCGGCGTCCGGAATGACTGCGGAGACTTCATCTTATCAACGGCAAATACGCGCCTTCGCAGCATCATATTCGCGCGCGAGCTTTTCAACGAACGCGGCCGTGGGGCCGATGGACTTGATCGCGCCGATACCCTGGCCGCAGCCCCAGATGTCTTTCCAGGCCTTGGCCTCGGTATTGCCGCCTGAGCCGAAATTCATCTGCGAAGGATCGCTTTCGGGCAGGTTGTTGGGGTCGAGGCCCGCCGCGATGATCGAGGGCTTCAAATAATTTCCGTGCACCCCGGTAAAGAGGTTTGTATAGACAATGTCGTCGGCGCTGTAATCGACGATCGCCTGTTTATACGCTTGCGTGGCGTTGGCCTCTTCGGTCGCAATGAACGCTGAGCCGATATAGCCGAAGTCGGCGCCCATCGCTTCGGCGGCGAGCACCGCGCCGCCGCTCGCGATGGAGCCAGAAAGCGCGATTGGCCCGTCAAACCATTCGCGGATTTCCTGCACCAGCGCGAAAGGAGAAATCACGCCCGCATGGCCCCCTGCGCCCGCCGCGACGGCGATCAGCCCATCCGCGCCCTTGTCGATCGCCTTTTTCGCAAACGTATTGTTGA
>CAZSBU010000062.1:0-9853 GCA_964605055.1 uncultured Caulobacterales bacterium
TCACGCCGCCTTCACGCAGATGCGCGCGCGCGGCGCGAAGGTGACCGACATCGTCATTCTCGTCGTCGCCGCCGACGATTCCATCATGCCGCAAACGGTGGAGGCGATCAGCCACGCCAAGGCGGCGGGCGTGCCGATCATCGTCGCCATCAACAAGATCGACAAACCCGCAGCCAATGCTCAGCGCGTGCGGACCGATCTCCTGCAATACGAGATCCAGGTCGAGAGCCTTGGCGGCGAGGTTCAGGACGTTGAAGTCTCGGCGCTGAAGCGGACGAACCTCGACGGCCTTCTCGAAGCGATTCTTCTGCAGGCGGAGGTTCTCGATCTGAAAGCCAATCCCGACCGACCGGCGGAGGGCTCGGTCGTCGAAGCCAAACTCGACAAGGGCCGCGGCGCAGTATCGACGCTGCTCGTCGAGCGCGGCAGCCTGAAGCGGGGCGACATCGTCGTCGTCGGCGCCGAATGGGGCAAAGTGCGCGCCCTCTCCGACGACAAGGGGCAGGCGGTGCAATCCGCCGGTCCGGCCTATCCGGTTGAAATGCTTGGGCTTAATGGCGTGCCGGAACCCGGCGATCAATTCTCGGTCGTTGAGTCCGAAGCCCGCGCCCGCGAGATCGCCGATTTCCGCGGCCGCAAGAAGCGCGAGCGCTTTAGCGCCAAGTCGTCTGGCACCTCGCTCGAACAGATGATGGCGCAGCTGCAGGACGCCGAGATCAAGGAAATGCCGATTGTCATCAAAGGCGACGTGCAAGGCTCGGTCGAGGCGATCGTCAATTCGCTGCAGAAGATGTCGACGAGTGAAGTCCGCGTGCGGATACTCCACACCGGCGTTGGCGGCATTTCGGAAAGCGACGTCATTCTGGCGGGCGCGTCGGGCGCGCCGGTCATCGGCTTCAATGTTCGCGCCAACAAGGACGCGCGGGACGAAGCCGAAAGGACAGGCGTCGAGATCAGATATTACTCGGTCATCTACGATCTCATCGACGACATCAAGGGCGTCTTGTCGGGCATGCTCGATCCGGAATTGCGCGAGACGTTCCTTGGCAACGCGGAAATTCTCGAAGTGTTCGCTATCACGAAGGTCGGCAAGGTCGCCGGCTGCCGGGTGACCGAAGGCGTCGTGCGGCGCGGCGCGAAAGTGCGCCTCATCCGCGACAACACCGTCATCCACGAAGGCGAGCTGTCGCAGCTCAAGCGCTTCAAGGACGACGTCCAGGAAGTGCCCTCGGGGCAGGAATGCGGCATGAGCTTCGCCAAATATGAAGACCTGAAAGCGGGCGACGTTATCGAGTGTTTCCAGGTCGAGAAGGTCACGCGGACGCTCTGACCTCAGCAGTCGGGTCTGACGCGAAAGCCAAAGCCGTGACGAGGGTCGATGACGCCCAATCAATCGTGGGCCGGTCCGCCTGCGCCTGTCCTCCGCCCGCTCGATCCGGCGCGTGACGGCCCGTCGCTGCATGCGCTCTACAGCGATGAGGAATGCTGCCGCTATCTGACGCGGCCGGCGACGGCGACGGTAGCCGAAACCATTGCTCTCCTCACGGAGTATATGTGCGGACCGCCAGGCGGCTGCTGGGCGGTTTTTGAGGGCGACACCGAGGGGCCGGCGCTTGGCCGCGTCGCCATGATCCCCCGCGATCCGGACGTATTCGAAGCCGCCTGCATGATCGTTCCGGCCGCGCAAGGGCGGGGGCTGGCGCGAACTGGCTTGGCGCAGGCGCTCGATTTCGCTTTCTTTGAAAGCGGCGCGCGGCGTGTCTACGCCGACATCGACCCCGACAATGCGGCGTCGATCCGGCTTTTCGAACGCCTCGGCTTTCAACATGAGGGCCGACTGCGCGCCACATGGGCGACCCATATCGGCGTGCGCGACACCATCATGATGGCGGTCATCGACAACGACATCGCCGGCGCCGCGCCGCCATGGCGCCGGGCATGACGGCGCTCGCCTTCAAGATCTGCTGCATCCAGTCGGCGAAGGAAGTCGACATGGCCGCCGCCGCAGGCGCGCTCGCCGTCGGCCTCGTCGGGCCCATGCCGAACGGCGTCGGCCCGATTGACGATGAGCTGATCGCTGAAATTGCCGCCCATGCGACGCGCCGCCATGGCGATCGTCTGTGGACGACGCTTCTGACCAGCCGAACCGACGGCGCAGGCATCGCCGACCACGTTGCCGCAACGGGCGTCAACACGGTGCAGATCGTCGATACGCCGGCCGAGAGGGCCTATGATGTGCTGCGGCGCGCCCACCCGCGGCTGCGGATCATTCAGGTCATCCATGTCGAGAACGGCGGCGCGATCGAGGCGGCGCGCGCCGCGAGCCCCTATGTCGACGCGCTGCTTCTTGATTCCGGCAAGCCCTCCGCATCCGTGCGCACGCTCGGCGGCACCGGCGACACCCATGACTGGTCGGTCAGCCGCCGCATCGTCGAGGCCGTTGCCGTACCGGTTTTTCTGGCCGGCGGGCTCAATCCCGGGAACGCGCGCGTCGCCGCAAATCTGGTGAAGCCTTTCGGGCTCGATATCTGTTCCGGGCTGCGCGATCCCGCGAAGGGGCATGCGCTCGACCCGGATCGGCTCGCCGCGTTTGCGGCGGCGCTCGCCGAGGCCTGAACCACGCCGTCCTTGCGGGGCGGCGGCAAGCGTGGTGAGTGACTGCTGTCCTGAAAGCGAGGGTGCGTTATGTCTGGTCTTTTTGCGCGCGTCCTGTTCGCCGGCCTTGCGCTCGTCGCGGCGCAGGCCGCATCCGCCCCTGTCGCTTCCGCCGCCGACGAGATCGTCGTCACCGGCAAGCGCGCCGGGCCCCGCCTGTGGCGCGTGCATGACGCGGACTCCGAAGTCTTCGTCCTCGCAACGGTAGAATACCTGCCCGAAGACCTCGACTGGGACGACCGCACGGTTGCGGGCGTACTGGAAGAGGCGGACACCGCGCTCGTCGCCGCCAAGGTCGCGTTCGGCGCCGGCAATCGCGCGCGGCTTCTTGGCGCCATGGTCCGCACCATGACGGTTGATCGCGAGCGCATTGTCATGCCGAAGGGAACGACGCTTGCCGATCGCGTCGGCCCCGACCTCGCCGCAGAGTTTGACGCTGCGCGCGCGCGGGCCGCCGTTGCAAAAGATGCAGCGAAAGCGGCCCGCAAGGCGCGCGGGAAAAAGCCCGCCGACGATACGAACGACGACGATGACGCCGACGCCGACGCGGAAGAAAAAGTAGACGCCGATTCCGCCGCCATGGCGCGCGCGCTCGACAAGATTGAGCCGAGCCGCTTCCACCCGGTCATTCAGGCCGGCGGCCTCACCTCCGAAGCGGCCGGAGGCGCGGGCCTTGAAAGCTTTGCCCCTATCGAAAAAAAGATCTCGCGCCTCGCGCGCCGAGCCGGGGCGAAAGTCAAGCCGCTCGCCGAGTTTGAATTCGCCTTCAGCGACGCGCGGCTCGTCCTGCGCTCGATGAAGGATTTTTCCGAGACGACCAACCGCGCCTGCATTTCCGAAGCCGTCGACTTCAGCAATGAGGGCGTCGTTCGCGCGCGCCGCCTCGCCGACGCCTGGGCGCGCGGCGATGTGGAGGGCCTGCGCGCCAATGCTGTCCGCCGCGACGGACAGGCCTGCGCCCGGGCGATATCCGACGAACTGGGCGGCCTCAAAACGCTCGGTGGCGCAAGCATCGTCGAGTTCGACGGCGAGGCGGTCTACATCGACGCGATCATGGAAGCCCTCGCAACGCCGGGCGTGCGGCTCGCCCTCGTGCCCGTCGACAACTGGTTGGCGGAAGGCGCGGCGCTCGACCGGCTGCGCGCGGCGGGCGTCGCTGTCGATTGACCCCAACCTCAGCTGGTTTGCCGCTATTCCCTTTGACGCCTGTTGGCGTAAAACAGCGCCATGGCCAGTCGAAACCCTTCGGCGCGGGGCCCCTCCCAGCGCCAGCTGCGCGCCGGCGAGCTGATCCGCCACGCGATTGACGACATTCTCCGCCGTGAGGATCTGCGCGATCCTGAACTCGCGCGCGCCTCGATCACGGTGAGCGAAGTGCGCGCGAGCCCTGACCTGCGTCAGGCGACGGTTTACTGCGCGCCGCTCGGCGCTTCGGTTGGCGCGGCCCAAGGCGGTAATGGCGCAGACGCCATACGCGCGCTCAATCGCGCCTCGCCCCATATCCGCCATTTGCTCGCGGCGCGCATCGACATGAAGTTCACGCCGTCGCTGCGCTTTGTGCTCGACGACAGTTTCGCCGAAGCCCGGCGCGTCGACGAACTGCTCGCGCGGCCTGAGGTCAAACGCGATCTCGAACGGGATCCCTGACCGATGACCCCCCGCGTCGCGCTGCGGCCGGTGCGTATGTCGGACGCCGCTCTGCTTGATCGCTGGGACAAGGATGAGGCGGTCATTGCCGCCAACCCGCACGACGCCGGGGCGAGCGATTGGCTCACTGAGATCGCCGCTGATCCGGACTGGCGCCGCTTCTGGATCGCCGAGGCCGACGGCCGGCCCGTCGGCGTTCTCATCGATATCGATCCGGCGCGCGAGGAAACCCGTTACTGGGGCGATTGCGGGCCGGGCCTGCGCGCCTTCGACATCTGGATCGGCGAGGCCGACGCACGCGGGCGCGGCGTCGGCGCGGCGATGATGCGCGAGGCGATCCGGATCGCCTTCGCCGATGTGGCCGTCGAGGCGATCATCATCGACCCGCTTTATTCGAACGCGCGCGCGATTAGGTTCTATGAGCGGATCGGATTTCAGCCCGTCGAACGCCGGATGTTCGACGAGGACGATTGCCTGGTCATGCGGTTTGACCGGAGCGCGTGGATTTCCGGCTTGACCGCAACGCCAGGCGCTGGTTGAAGGGCCGCCCAAGCCCCGCGCGCCGTTCGATCCGGCCTGCCGGCGGCTGAATTTTCGTGAAAGAACTGCACAATGGCGCGACGCAAGAAGGGGCGGCCAGTATCCGGCTGGCTCATCCTCGACAAGGCCTATGACGTCGGCTCGACCGAGGCCGTCTCGAAGCTGAAATGGTTGTTCCAGGCCCAGAAGGTGGGCCATGCGGGCACGCTCGACCCGCTGGCGACCGGCGTCCTGCCGATCGCCTTCGGCGAAGCGACGAAAACCGCGCCCTTCGTGACTGATGCGCGGAAAGTTTACCGCTTTACCGCCTTCTGGGGCGCGGCGACCTCGACCGACGACGGCGAAGGCGAGGTCATCGCGACCTCCGCACACCGCCCGGAGAGGGCTGCAATCGAAGCGATGCTGCCTCGTTTCACCGGCGAAATCGAACAGACGCCGCCTAAGTTTTCTGCCATCAAGATCAACGGTGAGCGGGCCTACGACCTCGCCCGCGAGGGCGCGGACGTGACGCTTGAGGCGCGCGCGATCTCCGTTCACGCCCTTCGCCTCGTCGACATGCCGGACGCCGACCACGCCGTCTTCGAGGCCGAGACCGGCAAGGGCGCCTATGTGCGCGCGCTGGTGCGCGATCTCGCCCATGCGCTCGGTACGGAAGGGCATGTGAGCGCGCTGCGGCGCCTTGCGGTAGGGCCGTTCCGCGCCGAGGACGGCGTCACCCTTGCCGAGCTCGAAGCGATCGCCTCGCCGGAAGATCGCGACCGCGCGCTCCTGCCGATCGACGCCGCGCTCAGCGAAATCCCGCAGGCAGCCATAGGCGGACCCGAGGCCGACAAGCTGCGCCGGGGCCAGCCGGCGGTCGTCTCGCCCGCCATCGCCAAGGGCGTGCGGGGCGACGCGTCGGGGGTCATACCGGCGGTGCTCGCGAGCCTCCATGGAGAGGCGGTCGCGCTCTGTGAACTCGACGGATTGAAGCTCGTCCCGCTGCGGGTGTTCAACTTGCAACCCGTTGAAAACTAAGGGCGTTAGCGTCGGTATGCCCAACATCGCCTGACCCGGCGAAGGGGTTTGCGCGCGCGCCGTAGGGCGAGGGGTAGGGCCATGGTCAGGGCCAGCTCCCGCGATCCATTGTGGATCGAATGGACCCAATGGATCGCCTTCGCGTCCGGCCGCCGAACCAGCCTGCGGGCGGACGGGTAAGCCCGATATTAGGCGACGCAGGGCGGCTCTACCGCCTGCGCAAGCGGACGCTGTGCGGCGCGGACGCATCGGGGCCGCGACGCCAGGCGCCTCCGCCTGATCGGGTCCCTCCGCCTTGTTTTCCGTCGCCTGGCGCATCCGCCGCTCCTTCCCGCGCCGCGATGGCGACGCCGCATCAGACAGGGTAGGGCCAGCGAAAGGGGTGGGGGATAACTGGCGGGATAAGTGGCGGGATAACTTTTTTGATCACGTTTGCGTGATCTTTTTTTACATTATGAATTTACTGGGAGAATTACCTTAGACCGTTGCGTGCGTGTGTCCAAAATGGCGAAGCCCGCTATCGGCGCAAGGGTCCGCGGCTCTGGTTGTCGTTTGCGACGTCCGGCGACCCGCCTGCCGCGCCCAGGCCCGCTCATGGAGGGTGTAGGCGACCGTCTGCACCATGGGCTCGACGATGCCAACGCTGAGCGCAATCACGAGGCTGCCCGTGAGCGCGAAGGCGACGGTCACCGCTACGACGAAGTGCATGACGCCGTAGGTCAGTGTCTTCAGAGCCTGTTCGGACATGATGAAAGCGGGCATGGCGCAACCTCCGTAAGCGACCCGCCTGACATCGTGCGAATGATTATCACTTTCAAGGTTGATGCAGGAAATCAAGGGCGCTCGACGCCCGGCTTCCCCGGCCAGTCTGACAGCCTCCGTGGCTGTCCCGGTTTGTCATCCCGGACGCCGCAGGCGATCCGGGATCTCTTGGCCCCCAAGGCGAAAAAAATTAGATCCCGGCTCTGCGCCGGCGCGCTCCGGCCGGGATGACATCAACGCTAAATTTTTCGTGCAACCAATAACGCGAATCGAATGAGACAGGTTACATGAATTTTGAATTATTAGGTGATTGCGATCTTTGCGGATGTAAGTTCCGCTTTGGGCCCCATCGCTACGATGGCCGACATGTTTCCTGCTGGAACGTCAACATGTGCAAAGTCTGCCTTGACGGAAACTGGGATGGTATCGTTTATTCCCAGCACTTAAAGTTTTTTAGCCAACTAAAAGCGGCTGGAATAAAAATTTCAAATGATAAGTCAGGCCTGATAAAAATACCTGTCTAGATACTATTTTTTACTTCAATTACAATAATATGTACGCCCAAAGATTATATCTAACTTATTTGATTCATCCCGAGGAGCGCCGTCAGGCGCGTCACGAAGGACGGAGCGCGCTCAACCCGCAGGTCCCGCCGCGCGAACGTCATCGCCGACATAAGCCTCGAAGCGGCGGAAATTATCCCGGAACATGGCGGCAAGACGCGCGGCCTGCGCGTCATAGGCCGCTCCCCCGGCGCCAGCCGCGGCGCCGGTTTTCTCCCACGCCGCGCGCGGGTCGAGGATCGCCGCATCGACGCCCGGGACCGCCGTCGGGACCTCGAAGCCGAATACCGGGTCGCGGCGCATCGGCGCTGAGCTGAGCGATCCGTCGAGCGCGGCGGCGAGCAGCGCCCGCGTCGCCTTGATCGGCATACGCGCGCCGACGCCATAGGCGCCGCCGGTCCAGCCCGTATTGACGAGCCAGCAGGCGACGTCGTGGCGGGCGATCAGATCGCCAAGTAGCTCTCCGTATTCGGATGGGTGGCGCGGCATGAAGGGCGCGCCGAAGCAGGTCGAGAATGTCGCCTGCGGTTCCTTGCCCAGGCCCTTCTCGGTGCCCGCGACCTTCGCCGTATAGCCCGACAGGAAGAGATACATTGCCTGCGCCGGCGTCAGCTTCGCGATGGGCGGCAACACGCCGAAGGCGTCGGCCGACAGCATGACGATGTTGCGCGGGTGGGTCGTGCGCCCGGTAAGGCTCGCATTCGGAATATAATGGATCGGATAGGCGCCGCGCGAATTCTCCGCCAGCGAATTATCACTGAGGTCCAGCGCGCGCGTCGCCGGATCCATGACGACATTTTCCAGCACCGTGCCGAAGCGCCGCGTCGTTGCGAAGATCTCCGGCTCGGCTTCCGCCGACAAGCGGATCATCTTGGCGTAGCAGCCGCCCTCGAAGTTAAAGAGCCCGTTGGCCGACCATCCGTGTTCGTCATCGCCGATGAGCATGCGCGCCGGGTCAGCGGACAGTGTGGTTTTTCCGGTGCCGGAAAGGCCGAAGAAGATTGCCGGGTCGTCATTGCCGCCGACATTCACCGAGCAGTGCATGGGCATCACGCCCTGATCGGGCAGCAGGAAATTCAATATGGTGAAGACGGACTTTTTCATCTCGCCGGCGTAGGACGTGCCGCCGATCAGCACCATACGCTCCGTGAAGTCGACGGCGATCACGGTCTTCGAGCGGCAGCCATGGCGCGCAGGGTCCGCCTCAAAGCCCGGCAGGTCGACAATCGTGAAATCAGTCTCTGCGCCGGTCTCCAGCCCGCGCTCCCTCATCGGTGGGCGGATCAGCAGATGCTGAATAAACAGGCTGTGCCAGGCAAGCTCGGTAAATACGCGCACGCTGATGCGGCAATCGGGGTCGGCGCCGCCTTGAAGGTCTTGCGCAAAAAGCTCGCGCCCCGCCGCATAGCTAAGCATGTCGGCGCGCAGCGCGGCGAAGGCGTCCGGCGTCATCGCCTTGTTGTTCTCCCACCAGACCTTCGCCTCCACCTCGGGGCGGCGAACCGTGAACTTGTCCTCCGCCGAGCGGCCAGTGTGCTCGCCCGTGCGCACGACGAGCGGACCTTCGGCGGCAACGTTACCTTCGCCGCGCTCGACGGCGAGTTGGTAAAGCGCAGCGGCGGACAGGTTCTGGAACCGGCGGGGGCTTGCATCTTCAAAGCGCGCGGCGGCTTTCGCCCGCAAGGCCGAAAACTGGTTCATGCGACTTCCTCCCAATCCCCGCCGGCAGACGGTCGCCCCGTTAAAACGGGCTAGATCCATTCGGCGTTCCCACGATAGGCCACAGCTTCTCCGGCTGCGGTCCGTTTGCCGGTTTTTGAGCCAAGGCGCGCCGCCATGCAAGGCGGCCGCACCGAGTTTATGACGATCAGAATGCAAACGCTGCGCCGCAGGATACAGACGCCCGTCGTCGCACTTTCGCCCAGATGGTCGGCTAAACGTATCACAATCGCGGGCGCTGGCCGCCTTTCAGCGATAAATGCGCCGGCAGCGCTAAGGACCCATTAGCCCTTTCGCGCTACCCACCTGAGAGGGATAGAGCATGGAAACACTCTTCGATCTTCTCTCGGTTGCCTTGTTTGTCGCGACGGCGGGCATTTTCTTCTTCCGCTTTCGGAACGAGAACCCGCGCCTTGCGCCCTATGTCCTGATCGCGCTCGTTTGCGCTGTCTCGAACTGGCTGGGTAACAATGGCGGCGGCATTGGCGCGGTGCTTTTGCTCGTCGCGGCGTCATTCTTCCTGCTGCATCTGGCGAGTGCGCCTTATGCGGAAGAAAACTCCGATCAGGGCGGCAACTGATCGCTCAGGCGGGAAGCGTTTCCAGCGATTGAGTGCGCAGCGCTTTCATCCGCCATGCGACGGCGGCAAATCCCAGGATCATCAAAACCCAGACCTGCGGCTCGGGCGTCGGCGAAGCGACGCCCGTGACCGGGTCGGGTCCTGAAACTTGCACCAGTTCGCCGCCGACCGACACATAGTCAATCGTTGCGGAGTTTGCACCGTTGCGTTCATTACCGAGAAGGAATTCGAGATAATCGCAGCCGCCTGCGAGATCGCAGGCGCTCCGAACGGCTCCGACAAGATCGACCGAGTTGCCTGCCCGAACCGACCTCTCTCCGAGAACAATCGGCGCGCCGCCGTTGAACAGCCCGGCGCGAATGATGACGTC
>CAZSBU010000062.1:9863-13062 GCA_964605055.1 uncultured Caulobacterales bacterium
CCGGCGTTCCGCGGCGAACCAGGCGCCGCGATAGTGAAGATTGACGTGCGCGACGCAGAGGTGGCGACGATCGGGTCGTTAAACCGCAAGGCGAGCGTTTGCCCGAGAAATAGCTGAAAGCCTGCATTGTCGCCTTGCGTCGACAGGCTCGTCGCCTGTGAAGCGGTCGGCGTCGACGGCGTGACGAAAACAGCCGTCGCCGCCTGCGCGGCAGTCGATGCGAAAGCCACGGACGCCAAAGCGGCAGCGATCAGCGTCGTCGCCATGCTGCATCTGCGTGAAAACTTCTTCATTAGGCGTCTTTTCCCAAACTTTTTTGTATTTCGTTCAGACAACGGAAAGCTTCGCGAGACAACCATCTTCCCTAACGCCGGGCTTGTTCTCCGGAATTTGGCTGGTCGGATCATTACCAGTTAGGGCGCACGGGTTTAACGCGGGATGAAAAATTTAGCTAAATATTCCGTTTACTTTGGCGAGCAGCGCCTGGCGCTGACGCGCGCCGAGCGGCGCAGTCCGGACAGGCCGCAGCGTCTGCCCGTAAGCGTCATCGTACCCCATTACAATTGCATCGAGGGCCTAAAGTTGTGCCTTGAGAGCCTCGAGAGGCAATCGATAAAGCGCGACCACTACGAGATCATCGTAATCGATAACGGAACGCCGGGCGGTCTCGGCATTTTGCCCGGCGCATTTGATCGCGTCCGATTTCTTCATGCGGACGAACGCGGGGCGGCATGCGCGCGCAATGTCGGTCTCAAGGCTGCGCGCGGCGACGCGATCGCTTTTATTGACGCTGACTGCATCGCCCATGAAGACTGGCTGAGCGAAGGACTTGCCTCATTGTGGGATGTTGACCTTGCTGGCGGCCGCGTCGAGGTGACGACGCGCGATGCCAATGCGCCGACCGACGTCGAGGCGTTCGAGCGCGTTTTCGCTTTCCGGCAGAAAACCTATGTCAATCGACGCAAATTCTCGGTCACGGCGAACTTGTTCGCCCGCCGCGAGGCGGCGACGGCAATTGGCGCCTTCCGCAATGGCGTCTCGGAAGACGTTGACTGGTGCCGTCGCGGCGTCGCCCTAGGGTTTCGTTTAGCATTTAACGATAAAGCCGTTGTTAGCCATCCGGCGCGTTATGACTGGTCGGACTTGTCCCAGAAATGGGAAAGGATGATCCGGGAGCGGTGGAATGGCTTCGGCGTGCATAACCCGTTCCGGCGAGCTGTCTGGCTGGGACTGGCGATGGCGACGGCGCTCTCTGCGGCGCCGCATCTGGTCAGTATCATGACGAGCTCGCAACTGAGCTCGCTGCGGGACCGGATCGGAGCAATGAAAGTGCTGACGCGGATCCGTTTCTGGCGTGCGCAGCGCATGGTCGAGCTGCTTGCCGCCCAGTAAGGACGGAGCCTGCCCGACGACGAAGAGAGAGTGAAGGGCTATGCGCGCAAGAATTGCGTTTTTGGGGGCGCTTGCCCTGTTGAACTGGCCGGTTGCAGTTTGCGCTGCGGCTAAGGAAACGGTTGCTTCAGGCAAGACGCAAGTCGTCGCTCGCGCGAGCGGGCGGGAAATCACGATTTCAGAAATGCGCGCAGAAATGGCGCGCCTTGGTTTGTCGCCATCCGATCCGGGGGCGGAGCAAACCGCCATCGATACGCTCGTCAATCGGACCGTCCTCGCCGCCGCCGCGCGCGAGGCGAACCTTCATCGTCGGCCGGAAGCGCTGGCGCGGATGCAGGCTGCGCAAGAGCAGGCGCTAGCTGATCTTTATCTCGGTCTTGCCGCGCAAGCGCCGGAGCCGACCCGGGACGAGATCGCCGATTACATCAAGGATAACCCCTCGCTCTTCAGTGAAAGGCGCACGTACGATTTCCTTGTCATGAATATGGAGGCCTCGGCATTCGACGAGAAAAGCCTGACGCCGCTTTTCGATACAGATACTGATTTCAAGCGTCTCGCCGCGCTGCTCGACCGAGCCGGTGCGAAGTATGCGATCTCCACGCTCACCCAAAGCGGGCTTGCGTTTCCAAAGCCAATCCGCGACCAGCTCGGCGCCTACGATTTGCGCGACAACATCGTATTGCAGGGTGAAGCGCAGACCCGGATTTTGAAGATTGCAGCTATCCGCCCGGACCCGGCGCCGCAGGCCGAGTGGGGAATGCTGTCCCGCCGCATTCTGATGGAAGAAGCGGCCGCACGACGTGCAGGGGCATTGATCGAACGCTTGCGTCGCGAGGCGCAAACGCAGGTATTCCGTACGCCGCCTGCGACAGCTGCGGCGGCTGTTCCGTTCGATAATCAGGGCTCGAATAATCAAGGTACAAATAGCCAGGGCCCAAATAGCCAGAGCGTCGTGCGGCCGACACCGGCTTCAGGCGCTCCTTCCTCGCAACCTCAACAGGGCAAGTCAAACTAACATGGGCATTATCGCGCTTTTGAATGTGCTTGCCGTCCGTCGGCTGATGGTAGGATGGGCAGTGCTTGTCGGCGGCCTCGTTGGTCTTGCTGCGTGCTTTATTTTGCCGATGCAGTACAGCGCAACCTCGCGTGTTCAGGTCGACAGCATTCAGCGCAACTCGCTAACAGGTCTGGTCGAGCCGCGCGTGCGCGTTGGGGAATTTCTCGGCCAGCAAGCGGCTGTGGCGACGAGCCGAACCGTCGCCCTGCAAGTCATCGACCGTCTTGTTGCGGACGGCGCCATCGCGCTGGAAGATTATGAGACGCGCTGGCGGCAGGAAACTGGCGGCGAGACGCTGGCCGGTAATGACTCCCGGCTATGGGCGGCCGACCAGCTTTTGAAGAACCTCAAAGTATCCGCCGACCCGATAGAGAGCACGCTAGCGATCAATTATGTCGCGTCAGACCCGGCAGAGGCCGCGCGCATCGCCAACGCGTTTGCGGCTGCCTACATGGAAACCGTCGTCGGTCAACGCCAGCAGCGTTTCGCGCGCAACGCGCAATCATTTTCGACCGAGACGCAAACGCTTTCGGCTGATCTGGAACGGGCCCAGAATGAGTTGGCGGCCTTCCGGGATGAGGCAGGGCTCGTTGCGCTTGGCGCCGGCGGCGTTGACTCCGGCGAAGTGGAACTAGCGGCTGTTATGGGACGTCTTGCGCAAGCCCGCGCAGACGAAGCGGAAGCCAAGTCGTTGCTGAAACAGGCGACAGCAACTGCTGCGGGCGATCTTGTGAATTTCCCGCTCCCCGA
>CAZSBU010000063.1:0-12858 GCA_964605055.1 uncultured Caulobacterales bacterium
CGGCGCGCTGTTGAAGAAACTCGATCAAGTTTTGCGCGATGAAACCGGTTTGCCGGTCTCGGTCGCCGACGACCCGCTCCTGTGCGTGGCTCTTGGCACTGGCGCGGCGCTTGAAAACGACAAGGCCATGCGCGGCGTTCTCAGCTCAGCGATTTGACGGGCGCTCCTGACGCAGCCGATAAGGGCTAGTTTCTGCGTCGGCGCGCGCCTTCGGGTATAAGACATTCCGGGCCGTCGGGGCGATAGCGGCGATCAGCAAGGCCTGCTCGGGGTATGGAAATATTCGGCAAACAAAGGATCAGCGGCGGCGGCGCCCAGATTGAGGCCCGCGCCGGCCTGCTCGTCTTTTTTCTCGTCTCGTTGTTCCTGCTGCTGTCCAGTCTGTATGCGGCGGAAGCTTCCGTGCTGCGCAAGGCGCGCGAGTCCGTGCTTGAGGCGACTGCGCCGGCGCTTGAGTTGCTCTCCGGCCCGATCGGCTTCCTTGAAGACCTGTTCGGCGACGTCAGCGATTATTTCAGCGTCCTGAAGCAGAACAAGGCGCTGCGCGAGGAAAATGCCCAACTGCGCCAGTGGCAGGATGAAGCGCGCAGCCTGCGCCAGATTCTCGCCGCCTATGAAGCGCTGAAAATCTATGAGCCGCCGCCGCAGATCCGTCCGGTCAATGCATTCGTGATCGGCGAATCGAACGAGGCGTTCCGCCAGTCCATGATCCTCAATGTCGGTGCGAATGACGGCGTTGCCCATGGCCACGCCGTGGTCGGCGATCAGGGCCTGATCGGGCGTATTATCGACGTTTCAAGCAACGCCGCGCGGACGTTGCTGCTGAACGACGCGCAGAGCCGCATCCCCGTCTTCGTCGAAGGGGCCGAGGTTGAAGCCATTCTCGTGGGGCGCACGACGGGCATGCCGTCGCTTGCCGTAACGTTGGAAGCCAATGCTGGCACGATCGAGGTTGGCCAGCGCGTTGTGACGTCCGGCGCCGGCGGCGTGTTGCCGAGCGGGCTTGTCGTCGGCGTCGTCGCCCGCATCGACGATCGCGTGGCGCAAGTTGAACTTTCCGCCTCCCACACGCGCACCCGAATGGTGCGTGCTCTGAATTATGCGTTCCCGGCTGTGGACGACGCCGAAGCCGCCGAGAACGCGGCGCGTTCGGCCGCGCCGCGTCCGCGCGTCAACGTGAGCGCTGACGGCAGGGCTGCGCCGGCGTCGGCGAACCTGCCTACCGTCCCCGAACCCGAGGCGCCTTCGACCAATCCGTCGGCGACTCCCGAGGAAGAAATCGGGGACTGAAAATGGCGGGGCGCGCCGAGACTATCTCTCAACTCCTGACCATTTCGACGCCGACGGCGATTGGGGTTGTTGGCGCCGTACTGCTCGCGCTGCCATTGCGGCTCGTCGAAGGGTTGTTGCCGACGCCCTATATCCCGCTCATCGTTGTCTTCTTTTGGACCATCTATCGGCCGGCGTTCCTGCCGCCGGCGAGCGTCTTCGTCATCGGCCTGTTACAAGATTTGCTCTCTGGCGGTCCTACCGGGCTCTGGCCGGCCATTTACCTTATTTTGCAGTATGTCGTTCTGTCACAGCGGTCGTATTTTCATGGCCGCGAGCAGCAAGTCGTCTGGCTTGGATTCGCCGTGGCGGCGATGATCGCAAGCGTGATATTGTGGCTCGTCACGAGCCTGATCAACGGGGCGTTGATGCCTATCGGGGGCCTCGCGTTTCAGATGGCGGCGACTATCGCCACCTATCCGTTGTTCGCCGCTGCGTTCTGGCGGCTATACCGGCGCGCGATTGTTGAGGTCTAACGTATGCGCATCAATTCTAACGATCCGGAGAAGAAAGAGATCCTCAACCGCCGCGCCGTCATTCTCGGCGGCGGCATAAGTCTGCTGTTCGCAGGCGAGGCGGCGCGCCTCTACAAATTGCAGATTCTCGATCACGAGGAATATCTGCTGCGCGCGGAAGAAAATCAGTTCAACACGCGCATTCTCACGCCGCTGCGCGGAGAGATCGTCGACCGTTTTGGCCAGTCGCTGGCGACAAACCGGCAAAACTTTCGCCTGCTCTTTATTCCGGAAGAGGCGCGGCAGGTGGAAGCCGCGCTTGATCGTATCGGCCAATACGTTCCGATTGCGGACGACAGGCGCGGCGCGATCATGCGGCAGATCAAGCGGACGGGCGGTTTCGTGCCGGTCGAGCTGCAGAATAATCTGTCATGGGAAGACTTCTCGCGCATCAATTTCGAACTGCCGAACCTGCCGGGCGCCGATCCGCAGGTTGGCGAGACGCGACACTATCCGCTCGGCAATGCGACCGCCTTCATGGTCGGGTATGTTGGCGCTGCGACGGAACGCGACCTGGCGGCCGAGAGCGCGCCAAGGGGCGCGCTCCTCTTGCGCCAGCCCGGCTTTAAAGTGGGACGCGACGGGCTTGAGCGCACGTATGAGCGCGAGCTTCGCGGCGAGCCCGGCTCAATGCAGGTCAAGGTCAACGCGCACGGCCGCATGATCGAGGAGATCACGTCGAGCACCGTTCCTCCCCGACAGGGGGCAACGCTTGGCCTCACCATCGACGCCGACCTGCAGATGGCGGCGATGAAGGCGCTGGAAGGCGAGAGCGCCTCGGCGGTGGTCCTCGATATCGAAAGCGGCGATATTCTCGTGCTCGCCTCGACGCCTGCATTTGACCCCAATGTGTTCAATACCGGCATTCCGCAAACGTTGTGGCGCGAATTCAATGAAAGTCCGTACAAACCGCTTCTGAACAAGCCGATCGGCGGCGTCTATCCGCCCGGATCGACCTTCAAGATGGTGACGCTGCTCGCCGCCCAGCGCGCCGGCGTCCCGACGTCGTTCAGCGTGCGCTGCCCGGGCAAGCTCTGGTACGGCAACCGCTTCTTCCATTGCTGGAAAAAGGAAGGTCATGGCGGCGTCGATATGAGGGGGTCGCTCAAACACTCTTGCGACGTCTATTTTTACACCCTCGCGAAGTCGCTCGACATCGATCTTCTGGCCGATACCGCGCGCAAGCTCGGGCTCGGACAGTCGTTCGAACTCGGCATCCCCGGCGAACGTGACGGCGTTATCCCGGACCGCGACTGGAAGCGTCGGTTCTACGCCGGCAATCCCGCCAATCAGATTTGGTTTCCGGGCGAGACCCTTTCCGTCGCGATCGGGCAGGGATCGGTCAGCTCCACTCCCTTGCAACTCGCCGTCATGACGGCGCGGCTCGCCAGCGGCCGCGAGGTTTTTCCCCGCATGGTGCGGATCGTCGGCGACCGACTCGTCGCGCCGCGCACGGCGCGCGAGATCGATATTCCGCAAGAATATTTCGCCATAACGCGCGCCGGCATGGACGCGGTGACGAACGAGCCCGGCGGCACTGCCTACAGGTCGCGCCTTGAGCGGCCAGAATGGCGCATGGCGGGCAAGACCGGCACCAGCCAAGTCTACGCTATTACGACTGAGGAGCGCGCGCGCGGCTTGACGAAGCCGGAGCAACTTCCCTGGGCGCGCCGCGACCACGCGCTCTTTGTCTGTTACGCCCCGGTGGAGAGCCCCCGTTACGCCTGCGCCGTCGTCGTCGAGCACGGCATTGGCGGATCGCGTACGGCGGGCCCTAAAGCAAAGGTCATCATGGAAGCCGTGATGGCCAAGGACCCCGCGAAGCTTGCCCCGATCGGGGTTGAATCCATCGCCGAAGCGCGGGCGCGCCTGAACAATGGGCGATCCGGCTCGCTCGACCCGCGCGAGGGGTAGGCTAGATGGCGACGATCCATCTTCCCGGTCCGCGCAAGGGAGTGCGAGATTATCTCGGGCGGCTGCACTGGCCGCTCATTATTCTCTTGACGCTGATCGCCTCCGCCGGCGTTGCGACCCTCTATTCCGTAGCGCAAGGATCGTGGTCGCCCTGGGCCTCGCGCCATGCGGTGCGGTTCGCCATTGCGCTTGTGTTGATGATCGGCATCGGCTTCGTCGCCGTGCGCTATTGGATGGCGCTCGCCTATCCGATCTACGGGGTAGCGCTTATAGCCCTCGCGCTCGTTCCGATCATTGGCGAGACGATTATGGGCGCGCAACGCTGGATCGTCGTTGGCGGATTTCAGTTCCAGCCGTCGGAGATCATGAAAGTTGGCCTGATCATGGCGCTAGCCCGCTATTATCACGGGCTTCGTCCGGAACAGGTATCGCACCTCCTCTATCTTGTTCCTCCGGCGCTGATGATCGGCGCGCCGGTGGGCCTCGTCTTTATCCAGCCGGACCTCGGCACCTCAATTCTGCTTGCAGCATCGGGCGCGGTCATTGTTTTTCTCGCCGGCTTGAGCTGGCGCATCGCGTTTTTATCTGTAATCGGAGTTATTAGCGCAGCGTTCGCCGCCTATCGCTTCGATATTCTTAAGCCGTACCAGCTAGCGCGCATCTTCAGCTTTCTCGATCCGGATGCTGATCCGCTCGGTCAGGGTTATCACCTGGCGCAGTCAAAGATCGGGCTTGGATCAGGCGGGCTCAACGGGCGCGGCTACATGGAAAGCGCGCAGAGCCAGCTTGCCTTTCTGCCGGAAATGCAGACGGATTTCATCTTCACGATCTTTGGCGAAGAGTTCGGTTTCATCGGCGCAGTGGGTCTATTGATGCTTTACCTCGGGGTCATCCTGACCGGCATCAGCATCGCCTCGCGCGCGCGAACGCACTTCGCGCGGCTGACCGCCATGGGCGTCGTTTTCACCTTCGCCTTCTACGTGCTGATTAACGCCGGGATGGTGATGGGGCTGGCGCCGGTCGTCGGCGTGCCCATGCCGCTCGTCTCGTATGGCGGCACGGTAATGCTGACGATCATGATCGGCTTTGGCCTTGTGATGAGCGCGCATGTGAGCCGGGAACAAGACGGGCTGTAGGTCCCCGATGGCTCGCCTGACGCAGGCGGCCGATCAATCGCGATGTTCAGCGAGCAGGAGGTCCAGCGCGGATGCGGTGCGCGCATAGATGGCCGCTAATTTTTCGATACAGCCTTGGTCAATAAGTCTCTCCCGGCAGGAACCCTCCAGTCCGGACGCCGCGCGCGCGAGTTCGACCGCGCCAAGATTTGCGGCCGATCCCTTGAGCGCATGTGCCGTGCGTCCGGCGGCCGCGAAATCGCCAGCGGCGGATTGCTGGCGCAGGTCGGCTAGCAGGGTTTCAGTCGAACGATAAAACGCGGCGACAATCTCGCGCGTCGCGCCGACGCCGGCGGCAGCGATAAGGCCGTCCAGCTGATCCCGCTCGATCAGGGACGCGTCTGCCGGCCGTTGGGGAGCGCAAGAAACCACGCGCACGCTTTATCGGTTCAGGGGCGCGCTCGACTTCGATGGACCTCGATGTCGACGCTCCTCTACGTCTATTCATCCCGCCAAGGGGATAACCCCCACCCAAAATTTAGCTTCCGCCACAAACGGTAAAATTTTGTTTTAAACGCGAAATTCGGATAAATGACCGCTGGGCTATGGCGTCTGACCGGCGGCCGCGCTCTGTTTGGGGCCGAGCGGCCGGTTTGAGGCGCGATCTGGACGAGATGGGGATTTCCAAATGATTAATTCCAGCGGGGCCGCTGCGCCTCAGTGGTCGAGCCGGGCTGCCTTCGTGCTTGCGGCGATCGGGTCTTCGGTAGGCCTGGGCAATCTCTGGCGGTTTCCCTATGTCGCCGGTGAGAATGGCGGCGGGGCGTTCGTTCTCTTCTATCTTCTCTGCGTCCTCGTGATCGGCCTGCCAGTTCTGGCCGCGGAGCTGTTCATCGGTCGCCGGGGCGGCGGCTCGGCGGTCAGCAGCGTCGAGGCGGTCGCGCGCGCGGAGGGCGCCGGTACGTGGTGGGCGGTGCAAGCGTGGCTCGGCGTTCTCGGGGCCTTCGTCATTCTCACCTTTTATTCGGTCATCGCTGGCTGGGTGATCGCCTATGCAGTCACGCTCGGCGGCGATCTCATCGCTTCGGTTGGGGCGAGCGGACCAAAGGCGTTGTTAGGCGGCGCGTTTGCAACGTCGACGCCTGCGGAAATCGACGGACTGCTCGTCGGCCTGTTGAATGACCCTACCCGGATGATCGCCTATCACGCCGCCTTCATGCTCGTGACGGTGCTTATCGTTGTGCGCGGCGTGAAGGGAGGCATCGAGGCGGCTGCAACGATCCTGATGCCGGCGTTCTTTGTCATGCTGCTGATCCTGATGCTGTTCTCGCTTGCGATTGGCGACCGGCCGCAGGGCCTCGACTTTCTGTTGGGCGTACGAATTAGCGGCGATCAGGGCCTGCTGGCTGGCCTCGCTGACGGCTCGGTCATTTCCAAAGCGCTCGGACAGGCATTCTTTTCGATCGGCCTCGGCTCAGGCCTGATGTTGACCTATGGTGCCTACCTGCGCGCCGATCAGAGCATTCCGAAGGCTTCGCGCACCATCGGTTTCGCCGACACGGCGGTCGGCGTGGCGGCTGGCCTTGCGATTTTTCCCATCGTCTTTCAGGTCGGCCTCGATCCGTCATCGGGTCCGACGCTCATGTTCCAGACGCTGCCGCGCGCGTTTTCCGCCATGCCCGGCGGGGCGCTCTTCGGGCTCGCTTTCTTCATCCTCGCGTTTTTTGCCGCGATCACGTCGTCAATTGCGCTGCTGGAGGCGCCAACGGCGATGGTGCAGGAACGCATGAAGGGCAAGGGCCGGGCAGTGATCGCCTGGACCATCGGGACGATTGCGTTCGTCATTGGCGTCGCCAACGCGCTTTCGCAGGTGCCAGCGGTTGGGCCGGATGGCGGCGATCAGGCAAACTTCTGGAACACATGGGCGCCGGCGGACGCTGTCGCGATCTTCAAGGGCATGAAGCTCCTCGACTTCCTCAGCGCCTCGACAGACGTCATCCTGCCCGTTGCGGGTTTCTTCACCGCCGTGTTCGCCGGTTGGGTCGTCTCTGCAAAAACCGCAAAGGAAGCGATCGGCTTCCAATCGGACTTCTGGTTCAACATCTGGTGGGTTCTGATCCGCTTCGTGTGCCCGGTCGCGATTGCAGCGGTGGTAATCTACAGTGTCGTCATCGTGCCGCTGCTGGGCGGATAACGACGCGACAGGACGCCGGGCTGCGAGCGATTGATCAGTCGGCGAACCGGTTGGTCGCCCGCACGAGAGCGTCGATGATGCCGGGTTCGCTCGCTGCGTGGCCCGCATCGCCGACGATCTCAAAGCCGGCTTCGGGCCAAGCCCGGTGCAGCTCCCATGCGGTGCGCAAGGGCGTCACCACATCGTAGCGGCCCTGAACGATCACAGCCGGGATGTGGCGTATCTTGCCGACGTTCCTGATCAACTGGTCGTCCGTCTCGAAGAATCCGCCATTGACGAAATAGTGGCATTCGATGCGCGCGAACGACAAAGCAAAAGCCGGGGAAGAGAACACCTCAATGCGCTCGCGCGACGGGTTGAGCGAGACGGTGCCGCCCTCCCAGGCGCTCCACGCCTGCGCCGCCCTGAGACGCGTTTCCGAGTCCTCGCCTGTCAGCCGCTTGTAGTAAGCTTGAATGAGGTCGTGTAGCTCCGAGACTGGAATCGGCTCGACGAAGGCCTCCCATGCGTCGGGATAGATCCAGTTCGCCCCTTCTTGATAAAACCAGAGAAGTTCCGAGCGTTGGAGCGTGAAGATGCCGCGCAGCACGAGTTCGGTGACGCGGTCGGGATGCGTCTGCGCATAAGCGAGCGCAAGGGTAGACCCCCACGACCCGCCGAACACTTGCCAGCGATCGATGCCGAGGCGCTGGCGAAGGGTCTCCATGTCGCTGATCAACGCCCAGGTGTCGTTCTCGCGCAATTCAGCGCGCGGCGTCGACCTGCCGCATCCGCGCTGGTCAAAAAGGACGATGCGATAGCGCGCGGGATCAAAATAGCGACGCATCGACGGCGTCACGCCCCCGCCGGGGCCGCCATGGCAAACCACCACCGGCTTGCCGTTCGGATTGCCGGCGATCTCGTAATAGACCTCGTGCAGGTTCGAGACTTTTAAAAACCCGCTCTCGAACGGCTCGATCGGGCCAAACAGTTCATTACGCGCCATTTTTCATCCAACTGACATTTACGTAAGCTTCATTCTGATGCTTAATGCGCAGGCTCGTTGCCGCAATCAACCTTGTCCGTCATTAAAATCCGCGAAACGTCAAATGGTTGCGCGCCGGGCACAAATTCGCCGTTTTGTCATGTATTGTAATTATTCTTAACGATAGGCGCACGTGTCGATGTCGTACGAGCAGATGATCGCTCGGCCGACCGCGCCGGAAGAGGGAACCGGACTCTGGGCAAGTCTGGTTCGCGAAGGTGTCGGGGAGCGTAGTTGGGTTTGGGAGTAGTGGTATCGTGATCAGGGGCATTGAGTCGGTCGTCATCATTGCGACGGCTATGGCGGTTTCCACAGGTTGCACAACGGTTATTCGCAGCGAGCCCGCGGCGAGCGTCGCTCAGTCGCAGAGCGATCGCCAGGCGCTCAATCTGGCGGCGGAAGAGTTATCTGAGACGAGGTGGCCGAAACCGGCGCGCGTGTCGCTCGGGCAGCGTATGGCCGAGGCGATCGAGCCGTCAGCCTCGCAAATCGCGACCGCGCCGACTTCTCAGCAGCAGGCGATCGCCATCTATGTGGCCGCGCTTTCAGACAACCGCGATCCCGGCGCGCGGCTGATCGCTGATGCATCCGCCCACCTCGACGCTGCGCGGGCTGTTATCGCCGCCGCCGCAGAGATCGAGCGCTCGGCGAATGTGAGGCGTGCGGATCTGGCAATCCTCGAGCGCGCCATTGGCGATCTGCGGGCCTGTCGGGGGATTTACAGCGCCGCGATGATCGAGATTGCAGCCGTCGACGAAAACCTTCACGAGCGGCGCGCCGAGCTCAACGGATCGTTCGACGCGGCGCTGCGCGAGATGGGCGAAATTGCCGACGCAATCGCCGCGCGGACGTCGGCGCACACAATGACGTCAGCGAGCACGGCGCCGGCGAGCCAGGCCGAAGCGAGCAACGGCAATTCCAGCGCGGGGCAGGCGCACGCCCGCCTGCTCGGATCGATCTGACGTTGGGTTTAAACCCTGCCGCCAATCGCTACTGGGCGATACCCATTGTCAGCTGGCGGAGCGGCCAATCTCCACGCGAATGGGCTGCTCAGATAGTGGCGGCAAGAACGCCGTCCCAGTTTTCGGGCGCACCATCTTGCGCAAGCTGACGGATGCGTTCTTCATAAATATCAAAAAGTGCGATCCGCGCGCCGGGTGATTGGCGCACGCGCGCCAGGTGCGTGCGGGCGGCCGCCCAGTCGCCGGCGCGGTAGGCCGCCAACAGCGCCCGATGCGCCTCTTCCAGCGCTCGGTATCCCTTGCTCGATTTGATGAACGGATTGCCAACAAGGGCGTAGATGCTGAACGCCTGCGCGCCGTCGCGCGGGCGCATCTTTTCCACCTCGAGAAACGCGAAATGATGGTGCACTTCCCGGTGGACGCTATCGTCGCAAATGATGGCGGGGCCGTAAAACTCCGCCTGACGACGCAGGAAGGCGGCGAGATCGACGGCGGGGCCAACAGCGGAGTACCGGTTTGATCGTCCGTGTCCCATCGGTCCGACAAAGCATTCCCCTGTCGCGATGCCGATCGCGAGATGGATCTGCACGTCGCGCAGGCGCGGGGACAGCGCCAGCTCCGCGTTGATCTTGTCCATGCTTTCGACGAGCCGCAGCGCGCCGGCGCAGGCTGCGCGGGCGTGATCGGCAAGTGGGCCGGGGGCGTTGAAATACGCGAATACCTTGCCGCCGTCCGCCTGATCGGCAGCGCCGCCGATATCGATGATCGACTTCCGCAGAGCTGTCGAGGCCGAGGCGATCAGGTTCGCGACATCTCCCGCCGCGTCGGTCAGCTTTTCCAGATCCTCATCGAGCAGGCGCAACTCGCACGCCAGAACGGTGATCTCGCGGTGGGCGCCCTGCAATATCTCGACTGCGCTCTCTTCGCGCAGGCGTTTCATCGTCGGCTCGGGCAGGGCGCCTTGAAAAGCTCCGCGCACCGCGTCGTCCTTTAAAACGACTCCGAGCGATCGTCCGCCTGCGACCGAAAAGGCGCCGAGCAAAAGCGCAATGGCGGGCGCGATCGGGTCGATCAGAAGCCGCGCGCCCGCAAACGCCGCAAACGAAATGAGCAGCACGCAGGCGGCCGCAGCGGCGGCGATGCCGACGGCCCGCCAGAACGTCAGGCGCTGAGACCACATGATTGCCGCCGCGCCAAGCAGCATGACGGCGATGGCTTCGGCGCCGCCGATCCAGGACGGGCGCGAGACCGCTGCGCCCGCCGCAATCTGTTCGGCGAGCAGCGCGTGCATGCTGGCGGCGGAATACGTCCCGCGCGGGGTTCGAACCGCGTCGCCGATTTCAGCCGACCGTCCGATCAGGGCCACCTTGCCCGACAGCTGCGCTGCCGAGCGACGCTCGTCGAGGATGCGCCAGGCCGGCGTCGACGGCACGTCGATGCGCCGGGGCGGATAATAGGAGAGCGCGCCCAGCGACGAGACGGCGAGGCGTTTGTCGCCAACGGAAATCGTCGCCGGGGCCTGACCCATCGCGGAAACGGCGCTTTCATCGGCTGCCAGCCGGACCTCAACGCCGCCGGCGGCGATCCGCGCCGCCTCCAGAGCGATGCTCGGAAGAGGCCGTCCGCTGACGCTCCAGGCGAGCGGCGCCGCGCGAAAGAGGCCGTCCGCATCCAGCGGCAGGGCGCTGACGGCAAGGCGGGTCGCCTTTTCCAGTTCAGCGTTAACGGGAAAGCGCGCGCGCGCCGTTGGCAGGCCGACATACTCCCCGCTGCCGCCCTCAAGTCTGACCCATGGGGATCCGACAATCCGCGTTCGCGCCGGCGCGAGGCTGGCGGCGAAGGCGACAGATGCGCCGGGATCAATCGCGACGGCCCCAAGCCGGCCCTCGAGCGCGCGCGCCAGCAACCGGTCGGTCGACGGCAACAGCGATAATTGTTGGGCCAGCGCCTCGTCCGGCACGCCTGAAAGCCAGAACGCGCCTATGGTTTCGGGCGACAAGGGGTCCGGCGCATCGACTGCTTCGACGAGAATAACGCCTTTGGCGCCAGCCGATGTGGTACGCTCGACGATATTAGCCAGAAGCGACCGCGGCCAGGGCCATGGCCCCATACGGTCAATGCTCTCGCGGTCGATCTCGATGACGTGAAAGGGCGAGACGCCAGCCGTTTCGGCCGGAATAAGCCGCTGGTAGAGATCGAAAAGGCGGTCGCGCCCCCCTCCGTCACGTGACTGGGCGGACCCCAGAACGTTGAGCGCAAGAAGGGAAAGTCCTGCAATTACAACAAGTAAGGGTAAAGCCGATAACCAGCTGAACCGTGCCGCGAAGATCTGTTTCGCCACCCGTGAAACTCCACTCCATCGGCGCGGCGGCCAGGCGAGGCGCAGCGGAACGTCCCCGTCTCTTCGACGCGTTCACCGATTGTTGAGGATGAATTTAACATCCTTCCGCTAGCTCATTACACTGCAAGTCCGGCGCCCGCACCATAAAGGGCGGGTCTTGCTGGCAAAAATTGGGATTTGGTCATGTCCGCCGCCGCCTTTTCGACCGATCTGCATGAGGGCGTCCTGCGCCTGTCGGCGCGGGGCGAGTGGACGGCGCGCGGCGTCGGCCCGATCGATCGAGATCTGCGGGCCTTCGAGGACGATGCGGTCGGGCGCGAACTGCTGATCGATCTCTCCGGCGTCGAACGGCTCGATACGGCGGGCGCGATGGTCTTGCAGCGCATACTGCGAGCCTGCGCCACCCGTACGGATATTTCGCGATTCGTCGACGTCAGCGATCCCCATCAATCTTTGCTGGATCAGGTCGAGCCCCATCTGGCGCCATGCTTTGTCGAGCCCGCGCCGCGGAACGGCTTCGTCATGATGCTCAATCGCCTGGGCGCAGGCGTTGAAGAAACCTATTTCGTCGCGCTCGAAATCCTCAGCTTCATCGGCCTGACGCTGACGACCGCGATACGGGCCATCCTCGATCCGCGGCGCCTCCGCATGACCTCGATCGTGCACCATATGGAGGAGACGGGTCTCAACGCCGTACCGATCGTTGGCCTGATGTCGTTCCTCATCGGCGCCGTCGTCGCCTTCATGGGCGCGAAAATCCTGAGGCAGTTCAACGCCGAAGTGTTCACGGTCGAACTTGTCGGTATCTCGGTCTTGCGGGAATTCGGCGTTCTCCTCGCGGCGATTCTCGTGGCCGGACGCTCAGGCAGCGCGTTCACGGCCCAGATTGGCTCGATGAAGATCCGTGAGGAAATCGACGCGATGCGCGCGCTCGGTCTCGATCCGATGGAAATGCTTGTGCTGCCGCGAGTCATCGCCCTGATCGTCATGTTGCCGGTGCTGGCGTTTCTGGCGGCCATGCTCGGGATGGTTGGCGGCGGTCTTGTCGCCTGGACCACCATGGATATTTCCCCCGCCTTGTTCATGACACGGACGAAAGAAACGATCGTCATGTCGAATTTCTGGGCGGGCCTCATCAAGGCGCCGTTCTTCGCCTTCGTTATCGGCGTCATTGGATGCTTTCAGGGCATGGAGGTGCGCGGATCGAGCGAGAGCCTCGGCCAGCGCACCACGCTGTCGGTCGTGCAGGCGCTGTTCCTTGTCATCGTCCTCGACGCATTCTTCGCCATGTTTTTCCTGGAGATCGACTTTTGAACCACCAGGGCGACAAGGATGATGCGATCATCAAGGTGAGCGGCCTCGCGACGCAGTTCGGGGACGTGTTCATCCATGAGGGGCTCGATCTGACCGTGCGTCGCGGCGAAATCCTCGGTGTGGTCGGCGGCTCGGGCAGCGGCAAGTCGG
>CAZSBU010000064.1:0-4445 GCA_964605055.1 uncultured Caulobacterales bacterium
GTGGGCGACGTTGGCGATGCGGCTCTCGTCAGTAGGCTGATCGCCGAGCATGGCGTTCGCGACGTCATTCACTTCGCCGGATCGACCCTCGTGCCGGAATCGCTCGAGCGCCCCTTGGTCTATTATGAGAACAACACGACGAAGACGCTCGCGCTCTTGAAGGCGTGCGTTGAGACGGGCGTCGAGCGGTTCATCTATTCGTCGACGGCTGCGGTCTACGGCACGCCGGACACCTCGCCCGTCAATGAGGACGCGCCGATCCGTCCAATTACGCCCTATGGCGCCTCGATGGCGATGGGCGAGCGTATGCTCTCCGATATCGCGGAGGCGCACGGCGTCGCCTATGCGACCTTGCGTTACTTCAATGTCGCCGGCGCCGACCCGCCGGGCCGCGCCGGCCAGATTGGCAAACCGACCCATCTTGTGCGCGTTGCAGCGCAGATCGCGGTCGGGGCCCGTCCCGGTCCGCTGATGATTTACGGCGTCGATTATCCGACGCCTGACGGTACGGCGATCCGCGATTACGTGCATGTCAGCGATCTCGCCGACGCCCACTTGTCTGCACTCGACCGCTTGCGCGCGGGCGGAAACTCGGCTGTCTTTAACTGCGGCTACGGACGCGGCTATTCCGTCATGGAGGTCATCGACGCCTTCGAGCGCGTTTGCGGCGCGCCGCTCGCGCACGAATTCGCGCCCCGCCGGGCAGGCGATCCCGCTCAGCTCATCGCCGATAGCGCGGCAATCCGCACGTCGATCGACTGGCGGCCGCGGTACGACGATATCGACTTCATCGTCCAGACCGCCATTGAGTGGGAACGGCGCCTGATGGAAAAGGACCGGCCTGCTTGAGCCTTTCGCCGGATTACACGACGAGCTGGTCGCGAGGCTGGCGGATCGCTTTCGTTGCGCTGCTCGCGCTCGTGACGTGGCTGTCGCTGGCGAGTGAGCCGGACCCTACGGGCGCTGGTTTTGCGGTGACCCGCTGGATCGCCAATCTGCTGTTTGGCTCGGATTTGCATCATGACAAGGTCGCTCATTTTCTGGCTTACGCGTCGCTGGGCGGCAGCGCGGCGCTTGGTGGGTTCAGATTCATGGGGAGCGCGCTGGCGACAGTCGGACTGATCGCTGCCTACGGACTGGCGCTGGAGGGGGCGCAAGGCGCGATGGGGAACCGCGTCGCCGACATTTTCGACGCCCTCGCCAACGCGGCAGGCGCCTCCGCAGGGTTCGCTGGCGGCCTCGTTCTCCGCATGGTGGGCCGAATGAGAGCGTGGAGATGAAGGTTGCCATTGTCATCCCTGCGCGGCTCCATTCAACGCGCCTGCCGCGCAAGCTGCTCGCGCCGCTCGCCGGCCGAACCGTCATAGAGCGCACATGGGCGCAGGCGATGAAGGCGAGGCGCGCAGGTCGCGTCGTCATCGCCGTCGACGACAAGGAATTGGCGAATACGGTGGAAGCCTTCGGCGGCGAATGGGTCATGACGCAGGCTGATCATCGCTCAGGCACGGAACGGCTCGCGGAGGCCGCTGAAAGTCTCGACGCAGAAATCATCGTCAATGTGCAGGGAGATGAGCCGGAGATCGACCCGGATCATATTGATGCGCTGATCGACGCGCACCTCGGAGCCGGCTGCTTCGCCTCGACGCTCGCCTGTCCGTTCCCGGAAGGTCTCAACCCCGCTGATCCTTCAGCGGTGAAGGCGGTGCTGGGACGGCCGCTCGCTAAGCCTGAAACGTTTGAGGCTTTGTATTTCACCCGAGCGCCGGCGCCTTGGCCGCGCGATGGGGGGCCGGGCGACTACCATTTGCATATCGGGGTCTACGCCTATGGGCGCGAGGCGCTGGCGCGTTTTGCCGCTGCGCCGGAAGGGCGGTTAGAGGCGATCGAAAAGCTCGAACAGCTGCGCATTCTGGAAATGGGCGAGCGGATCGCCGTCAGGCGCGTCTCCAGCGCCAATCCAGGAATTGATACGCCAGCGGACCTTGCGGCAGCCGAGGCGCGCTTGCGCGCCGCTTCAACCGGCGAAATTTCCTGACGCATGAAAAAAATCCGGCCGATCGTTGAGCGATCGGCCGGACTTCCTATCGTTTGTTGCTGCTGAGGCGGTTCAACTCTACTTTCGAGGCTCAAGGGGAAACCCCAAGACTTACGCAAGTTGAACGAAGGCGTAGGCGGCGGGCAGCATCGCTGCGACTACAACTACCAGCGTCGTCAGTACGGTGAGCGTCTTGGCCATTTTCTATCTCCTTTTTTTCTCGTTGCGCCGTTGATCGGCATGGGTTGGAGATAGGCAAGTTAGGGTGTGCTGGGAATATGCCGCACCCCCCGTTCGGCGCACCCGGAAAACTGTTCGTCGAATGACGAAAATGCGTCAGGATTTGGGCGCGCGCCGCGAACGCTTCGTCGCGAACAGAAGGTTTTTAAAAGGTTAAAGCCGGATAAACGGCTGCACCACCTTGCCGACAAAATCCTTGAAGACGAGGGGCGCGTTGGTGGCGATAAGGCAGATGCAAGGCTCCTCGCCGATGGCGCGCGGCGCGTGGGTCGTCTCGCCATCAAGGTCCGCCAGATCGCCGGGGCCGAATTCGCCGACTTCATCGAGATAAGCACCGCGAAGGATCAGCGTCAGTTCCTCGTCGCCATGCGAGTGCTTGGGCATGCGCGTGCCAGGCTGAATCTTCAGGAGGCGCAAGACGCCGGCGCGATAGCCATCGGCGTCGAGCACATGCTGGGAGATGCCCGGCGCGACGGGGCGCCATTGCACCCGGTCGAGGCCGCCGCGCAGGCGCGCGCTCAGCGGGCGGGCGCGAGTAAGGTCAAAATCGTTCGCCGCCCGGCTTGAGGCTGGCGCATGGCCAGCATCCTGCCGACCCGCGCGGGCCCAGAAACTCGCCATGGCTGAGGGGTTCATCGCCACTGGTTCGGCGGCCTGGAGGCAGACGCCCCCAACTGCTTCGAAGTCGTGGATCGCCGTGCGGCACGCGTCGCAGGAAGCCGCATGCGTTGCGATTACGACCGAACGCGCCTCGTCGAGACGGCCGGATGCGTAGGAAGCGAGGGTCTCCGCTCGCGGATGATGCCTGATCGTGCTCATTGCAGGTCGCCAATTTCCTTTTTGATCTTCGCAAACGCCAGTCGGAGGCGCGATTTGACGGTGCCGAGCGGCAGTCCGAGCCGGTCGGCGATTTCTGTATGCGGGGCGTCGTCAAGAAAGTGCATACGCACGACTTCCGCCTGATTGGGCGGCAAGGAGGTGAAAGCGGCCCTGATCCGCTCGTCCCGCTCCGCGCGTTCGACGATCACGTCCGCTTGCGGTTCTTCGTCCGGCGTCATGGAGGGGTCTTCGGCGTCGAGCTGCGGCCGGGCCGCCCGGCGGGCGGCGTCAATGCGCAAATTGCGGGCAATGGTGAAAATCCACGTCGCGGCAGAAGCCTTCGACGGATCGTAAAGCCGGGCTTTGCGCCAGACCTTTATCAACGCTTCCTGGGCGAGATCCTCGGCCAGATCGGCGGGGCTGCCGATCCGCATCAGATAGCCCTTAACCCGCGGCGCGAAATGCGCGTAAAGGCTCTCGAAAGCCACGCGATCCGCCGACTTCGCCACCCGCAGCAGCAGGAGGTTATAATCGTCGGCGGCGCCGGCGCTCTGGCTGGGTACGGGCGTCAAAACTTTCACCGCTAAAGGCAATGCGAGACCCATGTTCGCCCCTGATGTCTTGACTAATTTACGTCAAGCAGGCGAAACGGATCACTGCAACGATAAGTAAATTCATGGGGGATGACCAGCGTTACCGGTCGCTTGAGCCCGCGCCCCCCTCATCCAAGCCCTGCATAAGAGCCCGGAAAATCACATCATTTTTCACCTCACGCCGCGACAGTTCAATCCGCCGCACCCTCGCGGCGCGTACTTGAGGCTTGAGTGGGCACAAAAGTTCTCAGCAAGGAGAAGGCGTTAGATGGCTTTTGATGAGCGCAACCGCCCGGCGGCGGCGCAGCGTCCGGTTGCTCGCAAAAAGATTGCCGTTATTGGATCAGGGGTTTCCGGCCTGTCGGCGGCCTGGCTCTTGTCTCACGCGCACAATGTCGTCGTTTATGAGCGCGACAGCCGGCTTGGCGGCCACGCAAATACTGTCCGCGTGCCAACCGACATCGGGGAATTGCCGGTCGATGCGGGCTTTATCGTCTTCAACGAGCCAAACTATCCCAATCTGACGGCGTTCCTCGCCCATCTGGGAGTAGCGACCGAAGAAAGCTGCATGTCGTTTGGCGCGTCGATGCGGGGCGGGGAGGTCGAATATTCCGGCCAGACGCTGTCGTCCGTGTTCGGGCTGTCCGGGTTTCGGGTGGGGCAGGAGGAGGCGGTCGGGGCGCTGCTGGGCGGGAGAGACCTGCTGCTGGTGATGCCGACCGGGGCGGGGAAGAGTCTCTGCTTCCAGCTTCCGGCGG
>CAZSBU010000064.1:4455-11017 GCA_964605055.1 uncultured Caulobacterales bacterium
CGATGTCGCCCGCTTTCACCGGCTGGCGCGCCGCGCGCTCGAGACGGGCCTGCCCGATACGGTCTCGCTCGCCGACTTCATCGCCGGCAAGCGGTTCTCGAAAGCGTTCGCGCGCGATTTCCTCGAGCCGATGGCGTCCGCGATCTGGTCAACCCCGTCGCATGATATTCTTGACTATCCGGCGGCGTCGTTTTTCCGCTTTTTCGCCAATCACGGTCTGTTGCAGGTGCTCGACTTGCCGATCTGGAACACTGTGTCGGGCGGATCGCAATCCTATGTGCGCAAACTCGCTGACGCGCTCGGCGGGGCGGCTCGGGTCAACGCGGCGGTCGTCGCCGTGCGGCGCGAGGCGGATTGCGTAGAGGTGATCGACGCCAACGGGCATCGGGATCGCTTCGACGACGTTATCATCGCGGCGCATGCCGACGCCGCCCTCAAGATGCTGCAGTCGCCGACCACGGAAGAAAGCCGCCTTCTCGGCGCATTCCGGTACAGCGTGAACCGCGCGGTCATGCATTCGGACCCCGCGCATATGCCGCGCCGCCGGCGCGCGTGGTCGAGCTGGAACTACATGGGCGGAACCGATGGCGCCGCCTCGGTGACGTACTGGATGAACCGGTTGCAGAACCTTACCTGCGCGCGGGAGATTTTCGTTACCCTGAACCCCGGCGGCCCCATCGCGCCACAAGCGGTGATCGCGGAATTCGACTATGATCATCCGATGTTCAACATCGCCGCCGGCAAAGCGCAAAAAGAACTCTGGTCGTTGCAGGGGCAGGGCGGGGTGTGGTTCTGCGGCGCGCATTTCGGCCAGGGCTTCCATGAAGACGGCCTGCAATCCGGCCTCGCCGTCGCCGAAGCGGTCGGCTGCGTGCGCCGGCCATGGGCGGTCGGCAATTGGGCGGCTGAGAGGGAATCAAGCCGCATCTGGCTCGGCGATACGGTTCGCCGGCAGGAGGCGTCAGCCTGATGGAGGCGTTTTATTGCGCAAGTATCGTCCGATGACCAATGACCTGATCGGCGGGGCGGCGCTCTATCATGGCCGGGTCATGCACCGGCGTTTGCGGCCTGTATCGCACCGGCTCGACTATCAGGTGTTTTCCATGCTGATCGATCTCGACCGGCTCGACGAGCTTGACCAGCGCCTGAAATTTTTCTCGCGCAACCGGTTCAATCTTTTTTCATTCCACGATCGCGATCACGGTGCGGGCGCCCCGCGCGCTCTCGCCGGCTGGGTGCGGGGCGTTCTCGGCAATGAGGGTCTGCCCGCCGACGGTTTTTATTCTATCCGCGCATTCTCGGATACGCCTTCAATCCGCTTTCGGTGTTCTATTGCCACAACGCGAAGGGCGATCTCGCCGCGATCATTTACGCCGTACGCAACACTTTCGGCGGGCGTCACGCCTATCTCATTCCCGTCGAAGACGGAGAAGGCGCGACGGATGTTCGTCAGTCAGCGGATAAAGTCTTCCACGTCTCTCCCTTCATGGAGATGGCGACGCGCTATCATTTCCGCCTTAGCCGTCCGGATGCGCGCATCCTTGTCGCGATCCGCCAGCATGACGCGGCGGGGCCGATCTTCAACGCGATCTTTTCGGGCGAGGCCGAGCCCGTTACCGACGGGGCGCTGAAGCGCGCCTTTTTCCGCTACCCGTTGATGACGGTGAAGATCATCCTCGGCATCCACTGGGAGGCGCTGCGCCTCCTCGCCAAGGGGCTGCGGCTCCTGCCCGGCGCGCCCGATCCGGCCCATCCGGTGACGGTCGTCAGGCTCGGGCGCGACGAGCGTTTCGAGGCGCCGCCGCTCGCCGCCGAATAGGGCCGGGCTCACGCCCTCGTTTCTGGACGCGAGGGGCGATTTCCCCTATCCCCTTGCGCGAGCACAGGAGAGCCCATGGAAAAGCGTTTCGCGAACGCCGCCGCCGCCCTCGACGGCCTGTTGTTTGACGGCATGACCATCATGGCCGGGGGCTTCGGGTTGTGCGGCATTCCGGAAAATCTTATCGTCGCCTTGCGCGATTCCGGCGTGAAAAACCTGACGGTGATTTCAAACAATGCGGGCGTCGACGGTTTCGGCCTCGGCATCCTGCTCAACACGCGCCAGATCAAGAAAATGATTTCCTCCTATGTGGGCGAGAACAAGGAGTTCGAGCGGCAATTCCTCTCCGGCGAGCTTGAGCTTGAGTTCAACCCGCAGGGCACGCTCGCCGAACGCATCCGCGCCGGCGGCGCCGGCATCCCGGGTTTCTACACCAAGACCGGCGTCGGCACGGTGATCGCCGACGGCAAGGAACACAAGGAGTTCGGGGGCGAGACCTATATTCTCGAGACCGGTCTTGTCGCGGACTTGTCGATCGTCAAGGCGTGGAAGACCGACCCGGAAGGCAATCTCGTCTACCGGAAGACGGCGCGCAACTTCAATCCGATGATGGCGACGGCGGGCAAGGTGACGGTGGCGGAAGTCGAGGAGATCGTCGGCCTTGGCGACATCGACGCCGACGCCGTGCATACGCCGGGCATATTCGTCCAGCGCATCGTACAAGGATCATTCGAGAAGCGCATCGAGCAGCGCACGGTTCGCGAACGGGAGAACGCCTGATGTCCGCCATTGCTGGATGGGACCGCAACAAGATGGCCCAGCGCGCCGCGCGGGAGCTGAAAGACGGTTTCTATGTGAACCTCGGCATCGGCATTCCGACGCTCGTCGCCAACTACATCCCCGAGGGGGTCGACATCACGCTGCAATCGGAAAACGGCATGCTTGGCATGGGGCCGTTCCCCTATGACGACGAGGTCGATCCTGATCTCATCAACGCCGGAAAGCAGACGATTACGGAAATTCCGGGCGCGTCGTTTTTCTCCTCGGCTGACAGTTTCGGGATGATCCGCGGCGGACATATCGACCTGTCAATCCTCGGCGCCATGGAAGTCTCGGAGAAGGGCGACCTCGCCAACTGGATGATCCCCGGCAAGATGGTCAAGGGCATGGGCGGCGCGATGGATCTCGTCGCGGGCGTCAAGCGCGTCGTCGTCGTCATGGATCACGCCTCGAAGGCGGGCGAGCCGAAGCTGCTGAAAGAATGCTCGCTGCCGCTGACGGGCCAGCGCGTCGTCGATATGGTGATCACCAATCTTGGCGTGTTCGACGTCGTGCGCGGGCAAGGCATGAAGCTTATCGAACTTGCCGACGGCGTGTCGCTCGATGAGGTCAAGGCCAAGACCGAGGCCCGTTTCGACGTGGCGGTTTAGTCCGAAGATCCTCACCGGTTTGTCGTCGGTCCTTCGAGGCGCGGACTTCGTCCGCGCACCTCAGGATGAGGATTTGGGCGTGGACTTTGTCCGTAAACCTCTGGCCGAGGATTTGGCGCGGGTTTTGTCCATGCGCCTCTGGATGAGGATCAGGCGCGGCTTTTATCCGTACACGTTAGGTTTCGAACCTTTTGTGGGTCGCCTCATCCTGAGGAGCGAGCGCAGCGAGCCTCGAAGGACGAGGCGACCCGCAATGGCTGCGTCTATCAACGCGCCAGCGCAAGCCTTGCGCTGTCAGGCGAGCCGCCGCCCAACCTCACGAAAACAGATGGCGTCCGACGTCCGGGTTGCCCCGTCGCCAAATCACGTTGTCGAGAAAATAGTGATGCAGGTTGATAAATAGCCAGAAAACCGCGACGAACGCTGTCGGTCCGAATACGGATCGGTCATAGGGCAAGGCGGCCGACAGGAAGATCGGGATGGCCCAGAAACCGAGAAACCCGGCGATGGTTCCGGACGCCACGAATTTCGCAAATCGGACGGATGCGACGGAGGCGGTCTTGCCTCCCGGCAGGGTCGCGGTCGCATCGCCCGCTTCGGCGCGTTCCCGATTCCACTGATAGCGCCAGACGACCGCCAGATATTGAAGAGAGTGCGCTGCGGGGATGAGCGCAAACATGACAGGCGCAGCAGCGGCTGCGCCGAGCCAGACATAAAGCGTGACGCCATAGGCGACAAGCCCGTTGACGGGCAACGGACGCTCTCCCGCCTGTGCGCGGCGTGCGAGCCGCCAGCAAAGCATAAGCGTCGCAGCGCCGGCGACAGCGATTGCAGCCGCGAACGTCCAGTCGGGAAAGTCGAAGGTATAGTGTTCGATGCCCCAGAACTGTTTGTCCCTGATGGCGCGGTTGCCAGCGATGTAAGTGACCATCCACACCGCATAGGCGTTGATCAGTAGCAGGCGCTTTTCTGAGTCATTGAAAAAACGGCGCTGCTTGGCGGCGTCGACCATCAGAATGCCGTAGCCCTGTTTGACGTAGTGCCAGCCGACAAAGAAACCCATGGCGTTAACGCCATAGCCGAGCATCCGTGCGTCAGGCTGGGCGAGCGCAAGGGCGAAGAAAAGAGTTAGCAAGACCGGCGCGACAATGCCGGCGAACAGATAGCGTAAGCGCAAGCCCTCTGCGTAGTCGCCGCCTTTTCTGATTTTCGCGCCGAAGTCGCGATAGAACATCTGGTATGAATGGGCGAAGTGCGGATGATTGATGAAATGCGCGAGCACGAGTCCGGCGAAAAACCAACCGGCCGCCTGATCTTTCGGAACGAATAGTCCAAGCGGAATGATGAACGGCAGCGAGCCGCCGCCGAGGATTAGAAAATCGATGAGTGGAGAATAAAGCCCGCGCGGCCGCGCGGCGGCCGCCGACGTCGCATTCGGCATTGCGGCGGGCGTGAGTGCGTGATGCGACATGCCGGCGCTCCATCTCTAAGGCCGCGGCAGTTCCTGACCGCCGCGCCCGAATGCGCGTAACGCTACGAGATCAGCCCTAGGGAATTGTTAACCGATGAGGTCTGCGGCTGAATTTGCGCGGCGTCGATTGCTCGGAATCAAGGTGCGCCGGCTGGCAAATCGCCCGTTAGCCCTTCTCCGCAATCGCGCTGGTGCCGGCGAAAGGGAAATGCAAGTTGCTGGAGATACGTTACAGGAACCGCCTCGTTGACGCCGAATTTTGAAGGGGTCCTTCCTTGCGGCAAATATAGCGAACCGAAAACGAGATCGATTATCGGCAACTGGGCTGTGAAATTCTTGTTCGTCGCCTCGGGTTCGTTCGCATGGTGCCAATGATGAAACTCTGGCGATGCGATCAGCCATTTCAGGGGTCCAAAATCGCAACGAATATTTGAATGTATGAACAGCGAGTGCCACTGATAGATTATCGCGAAGGCTCCAATCGTCGATGGTTCAAAACCAAGCGTCAAAAGCGGCAGCAATGCGGCTCCACGCGTGATAACGGCTTCAATGGGATGCACCCGATGTGTCGCTAGCCAATCCAGCTCTTCTATCGAGTGATGGACCATGTGGATACGCCACAATGACCGATTCGTGTGAAACAGACGGTGCGCCCAGTAATAGGCAAGATCGGCGATAACTATCGCCAACGGCAGCTCCGCCCAGAATGGCAGTCCACCAATTGCTGAAGTTATTGCAAGCGGCATGACCGGCGTTACGAGCGCAACACCAACGCCCAAAGTTGCGATCAGTCCACCGAACGCCAACATGCCGCCGACCGATGCGTAAAACAGGTCGTTTCCAAATTCGCGTCGGATAATTTTCTGCTCGCGCCGCGTTGGAAGCAATTTCTCGGCGGGGATGAAGATGATCGCTGCAAGCAATAGCTTCAACATAATTGAGTATGCGAATTCCACGATCGCTCCATTCGATATTCAACTCCCGGTGAAGCTGAATTTAAACGAATTAAGATTAGGAGAATGGGTGCAAAACTGCCTAGAGGCTACGGATGACGGCTGTAACGGATAAAAATGGACAGATCGAACGTCATGTCTTTGATCGGGCTGAGCAGATTGTTGTGCTGCTTCTTTATGCAGCGTTGGCTGACCGTCTCTGGCCAGATCAAACTTCCTGGTTAACTATATCTTACTTGCTGATATTGCTTTCCGAAGGTGCCCCGATCCTTTTCATGATAATCAGGCGCCCTGCGCGCGAGCTTTCTTTGAGGCCGGCCGACTGGGCGGTTGCGGCTGCCGGAACTTATCTTCCACTGATGATCGCAAAGGGCGGTCCCGCAATATCGCTGGAATTTGGCGTAATCCTGCTCGTTCTTGGCATGCTGGTTCACATCGGAGCAAAGCTCAGCCTCAATTTGAGTTTTGGTCTCGTAGCGGCAAATAGGGGCGTCAAGACAAATGGGCTCTATCGGATTGTGCGCCATCCCATGTACGCCGGATACATGATCTGCCATCTCGGCTTCTTGCTTACGCAACCGTCGGTCTACAATCTCGGCGTATATTTGCTGACTTGGACGTTTCTCGGCTTGCGCATCGCCGCTGAAGAACGCGTCCTGTTGCAGGACGAGAAATATCGCGAAATGGCGACGCGCGTCCGGTATAGACTTATTCCAGGTGTATACTGAAAGGCTCGCCCACTCACTCATGACCCACGGGGCGGCCGCGCGTTTCCGGCAGGAACGCCATGCCGATGACGAACGAGCTGGCGGCAATGATCACCGGATACCACAGCCCGGAGAACGCATCGCCGGTGATCATCTCGCCCAGGTGCGGGCCGACTTCCTTG
>CAZSBU010000064.1:11027-12843 GCA_964605055.1 uncultured Caulobacterales bacterium
ACCCGCCAAACCAGCCATTGCCGATGTGATAGGGCAGCGACATCGACGTATAGCGGATGCGGGCGGGGAACAGTTCGACCAGCATGGCGGCGAGCGGACCATAAGACATCGTCTGCAGCATGACGAAAAAGGCGATGAGCGCCACCATTGCCGGGCGGTTCATGGCGGCCGGGTCGACCGCGTCCGGATAGCCGGCCGCTTTCAATGCCGCCCCGACCTCAGCGCCAAACGCCGCGATCGCTGCGCGCCGTTCGTCTGCGGTAAGCGCGTCCGGGTCTGGCGCCGCCACATTGCGCGCGCCGACGCTGACCTCTGCGGCGGCGCCGGGCGCGAGCTTTTCATTGCGATAGGAAACGCCTGCGCGCGTCAGATGAGCCTTGGCGATGTCGCATGACGTGCGGTCGAACCGGTTCCGCCCGACCGGGTCGAATTGCAGCGAACATGTTGCGGGGTCGGCGCGCACGATGACGGGAGACGCCTTGATCGCCGCGGCGAGCGCGGGGTTCGCCGCCGCCGAGAGCCCTTGGAATATGGGTATACAGAACAGCGCAACTAGGCCCAGCCCCGCCATGATGACCGGCTTGCGCCCCACCTTGTCGCTCAGCCAGCCGAAGAAGATATAGAACGGTCCGCCAATAAGAAGCGCCAGCGTCACGACGATGTTCGCCGTCAGCCCGTCAACCTTCAGCACGCGGTCAAGAAAGAACAGGACATAAAAAGTACTGGCGTAGAACGACACAGCCTGACCCGCGACCACGCCAAAAAGCGCGATCAGCACGAGTTTCAGGTTGCGCCATTCCCCAAACGCCTCGCTGAACGGCGCCTTCGAGATTGCCTTGTCATCCTTCATTTTCTGGAAAACCGGGCTCTCATTCAGTTTCAGCCGTATCCAGAGCGAGACGCCGAGGAGAAAGATCGAGATGAGGAAGGGAATCCGCCAGCCCCATTCTGCGAAATCCTCGGGCGCGATCATCGAGCGGGCGATCATGATGATGACGAGCGACAGGATGAGGCCGAGAACGGCGGTCGTCTGGATCCAGCTTGTCTGCAGGCCGCGCCGGTCGGCGCGCGCGTGTTCGGCGACATAGATCGCAGCGCCCCCATATTCCCCGCCGATCGCAAGCCCCTGCAGCATACGGAGGAAAACGAGGAGCGCGGGCGCGGCAACGCCGATCTGGTCATAACTGGGCAACAGGCCAACCGCGAAGGTCGACACGCCCATCAGCACCATTGTCGCCAGAAACGTGTTCTTGCGCCCGACGACGTCGCCGATGCGCCCGAACACGAGTGCGCCGAGCGGGCGGACGACGAATCCGACAGCGAAAGCGGCGAGCGCGAAAATGAAGCCGGTCGTCTCGTTGACTCCGGAGAAGAAATGCCGGGCGATATAGGTCGCAAGCGCGCCGTAGAGAAAGAAATCATACCACTCGAACATGGTGCCGAGCGTCGAGGCGGTGATGACGAGCGTTTCTTTCTGGCGCGCAGGTCTGGCGTCAACGGGCGCTTTTTCGGGCGGCGCGGGAGCCGTCGTCGCATCGTTCATGCGCGGTGGGCGGCGAGCGCCTCGCGGTGGGCGCGCGCTTCCTCGACATAATGCCCGGAACCGACAAGGGCGAATTTGTCCTCGCCCTCGCGCAGGTCGCGGAATTTCTTCGCCGGCATGCCGGCCCACATCTCGCCGGCGGGGACGGTCTTGCCCGGTCCGAGGAAGGCCCCGGCGGCAAGGAACCCGCCCGTCTTGACCACCGAGCCGTCGAGCATGGTTGCGCCCATGCCGACAAAGCCGCCATCCTCGATGGTGCAGCCGTGCAGCATG
>CAZSBU010000065.1:0-12194 GCA_964605055.1 uncultured Caulobacterales bacterium
CGGCGATCATTTCCGCGGCGGAAATCACCGGCGCAGACGCGATTCATCCCGGGTACGGGTTTCTTTCGGAGAACGCCCGATTCCGGGAAATCGTCGAGGCCCACAACATCGCCTTCATCGGACCCGAGGCCAAGCATATCCAGATGATGGGCGACAAGATCGCCGCCAAGGAAGCGATGCGCGGCGTGGGCGTGCCGCTCGTGCCAGGAAGCCAAGGCGCGCTCAATACGGTCGAACAAGCCATGACGGAGGCCGAACGCATCGGCTTCCCCGTACTTGTTAAGGCCGCCGCAGGCGGCGGCGGACGCGGCATGAAGGTCGCCCACGATCGCTCCAAGCTGGCGGAAGCCGTTTCAACCGCCCGGTCTGAGGCAAAGGCGGCTTTCGGGGACGATTCCGTCTATCTCGAGAAATATCTCGAACAACCGCGGCATATTGAAATCCAGATCATCGCCGACTCGCATGGAAACGTCGTCCAGCTTGGCGAGCGCGACTGTTCGTTGCAGCGCCGGCATCAAAAGGTTCTGGAAGAAGCGCTCTCGCCGGCCCTGACGCAAACCCAGCGCGACCAGATAGGCGAGATTGCCCGCGAGGCGATTGCCCGGCTTGGCTATCTTGGCGTTGGAACGATCGAGTTCCTTTACGAGAATGGCGAGTTTTATTTTATCGAGATGAACACGCGACTGCAGGTCGAACATCCGATCACAGAGCAGGTGACGCGCATCGACCTCGTGCGCGAGCAGATCCGTATTGCCGAAGGAGCGCCGCTGAGCTTCCGGCAGCAAGACGTTGTATTTACCGGGCACGCCATCGAGTGCCGGATCAACGCTGAAAATCCCGTGACGTTTCGCCCCTCGCCCGGCGAAATATCCTATTTCCATGCGGCAGGCGGACCGGGTGTGCGCTTCGACAGCGCCATCTACACTGGCTACCGCATTCCGCCTTATTATGACTCGATGATCGGCAAGCTGATCGTCTTTGGCGACGACCGCAAGCATTGCATTGCGCGCCTGCGCCGGGCCCTCGCCGAGATGGCGCTTTCGGGGGTGGAGACAACCATTCCCCTGTTTATCCGGCTGCTCGACGAACCGGACTTCCAAGCCGGCGACTATCACATCCACTGGCTTGAGGAATGGCTGGCGAGAACGGCCTGACGCTCAGCAACGGGGACCCTTGACGGCGCTTGCCGCCGCGGTCGCGTCAGCCGATGATTGCGCCATGCCGCGCGATTCCGCCCACCGCATTGATCCGGAAGACCTCCTTAACGCCTATCGCATCGGCTATTTCCCGATGGCGCGATCTCGGGACGAGGAAAGCGTTGTCTGGGTCATGCCAGACGTCCGCGGCGTGCTGCCGCTTGAACGCGCCCGAGCGCCGCGAAAGCTGATGCGTTTCCTTGCGCGCGAGCCGTTCGACGTCAGGTTCAATACGGCCTTTGGCGCGGTGATCGGGGCTTGCGCCGAACAACGACCCGACCGTCCAGACACCTGGATCAACGATGCGGTGATCGATGTGTATCAGGAACTTAACGCACGAGGCTTTGCCCATTCCGTCGAATGCTGGCGAGACGGCGAACTTGTCGGCGGGCTTTACGGCGTCAGCATCGGTGCGGTTTTTTGCGGCGAGAGCATGTTCTCGCGTGAGACCAACGCCAGCAAAATCGCGATGCTCTACCTGATTGCTCGCCTGAAACTTGCCGGCTTCGCCCTGCTCGACACACAGTTCCCGACGCCCCATCTCGCGCAATTCGGCGTCGCCGAGATGGAAAGCGACGACTATCAGCGCGCGGTTGATCTGCTGATCGACCGGAAGTGCGATTTCATGGGGCCGCCGCCTTATTTGTCAGCGGCGACCGTTGCGCAGTCGATCACCCAGATATCATAAACCGGGTGCTGCAAGCCGTTGAGCGCCGGGCTTGAGGCGAACATCCAGCCGCTGAAAATATAGGGGCTGGCTGTGGCGACGGGCTGAGACGTCAGGTCTACGGCGGCGACGGGCGTCGCGGTCGGCGCAGGTTCACGCGACACAGCCGGCGCGATCGCTCCGCCTTCGAGAAGCGGGGGCGGCTCCAACGGCTGGCGGCGATCGCTGATCTGAAGGAATGCCGTCGTCTCCGGAAATTCCTCTGGCGGGCGCTTGTCGCAATAGCGCGGAGTCACGTCGAGAGACCCGAAAGTGGTCGTGGCGCCAATGTCGATCACGAGATCGGTATATTTCGCCGTCACCTTGTCTAGCGCGCGCAGCGTCACTGAAATCGGCCGACGGGATTTGGCTCGCTCTTCGAATTCGGGAAACTCCTGATCAATGGATTGCGACAGGATATCGAGTTCGCTCATTCCATCGGTCGACGGCGCCTCAGTCGGCGGCTCAATGACGTCGCCCGGATTGCTAAAGTCCTGCTCTTGCGCGCTCGCTGACGCAGCGCAGATGCAAAGCGCTGCGAGGCTCGTCGAGAATATCGATATCCGCGCCATCGTCATTCCTCCGTTCCCGAGCCAACCGGTTCCGCGCCTGCGTCAGGCGCCGGCGCATCTTTCGCTGCGTTGACCGCTCCGCTCGTCAAAGATTGCACCGCAAGGCCGAGAAGATCGACAGACCCTTGCGTGAAGCTGATCGCCTCGCCAGCAGCTAGATAAATATCGCTCGCGCCGGGCTCGATCGAAATGTGCGCGCCGCCAAGCAGACTATCGGAAACGATCTTGGCGACAGAATCTTCCGGAATGCTTACGTCGCGTGCGATCGACAGGCGCAGCTTCGCCTCATACGTGGAGGGATCAAGTTGATTGCCGGAAACTGCGCCGACCTTGACGCCGGCAATACGTACGTCCGAGCCTACGGATACGCCGTCGACGCGCCCAAACACGGCTTCCAGCGGATAAGCGCCGCCAGAAAGGTTCCTGTCGCTCACTTGATAGGCATAGGTGAGAAAACCGGCGGCGACGACAACGACGGCGATGCCGACGACAGTTTCGAATGCGCGGCCCTGGCTCATGGAATTTTCTCCTTCCGCGTTTCGAGCGATTCATCGCCCTCCGGGTTCCACGCCTCGTACGTCTTTCCAACTTCGCCCGGCTCGCCCCGCGCCAGACTTCCGGGCGGGCGATAGGCAAGCGGCGTACCGGTCATGTTGGGCAGGTGTTCCTTTTCCCAGGACTGGCGGCGCAACGGGTCGATCGTGGGCGGATCGTCGAACGTATGGTGCATCCAGCCATGCCAGTCTGGCGGTACGCGCGAGCCTTCCGCCACGCCGTTATAGATAACCCAGCGCCGTTTGCGCCCGTCAGACGAAGACGGTTCGCGCTCTTCGAAATAGCGATTGCCCTGCTCATCGCGCCCGATCAACTGCGCGCGCCTTCGCCACAGCGTGAGCCGCGAGCCGATCGTTGCGTTATTCCACCACGTAAACAATTGACGCACCACATTCTGTCGTCGGCGATCATCCTCGCCCCTTTTCTGGCCGGGAATATGGCGCCGCCCGGCGGGTCCGTCTATCAGGCGCGCTCCCGACTTTGCCAGAAGCGCGAGACAAACGGCCGAGGTGATTGAATTCAGGAGAACTTGCCGGCGGCGGCGAACGTTGAGAAGAGGACCAGGCGGGTCGTCCGCACCGGCGTGCGGAAGCGACCGCCGCCAGAGTTGAGACGCAAGGCGGCGGCGACTACACTTGGCGAAGGTCCGCGGCGCGCCGCGGCGGAGGCATCAGGTCCATGCGCGTTGATCGAATATTTGCGAAGTCGCCGGGCGCGCCCTTCGCGCAGATCCGTTTCCGCGAATTCGACAGCGCCATTCGATCCGCTGACGGGTCTATCCTGCATGAAGCGCGCAATATCGAAGCGCCGGCGGACTGGAGCCAGACCGCCGTTGACATCCTTGCTCAGAAATACCTCCGGAAGGCCGGCGTGCCCCGGGCGGTGCGGCGCGTTGCTGAAAAAGACGTGCCTGAGTTTCTGCAGCGCTCGGCGCCCGACGTTGCCCAACTCGCCAAACTTCCGCCGGGCGAGCGCTTCGGACCGGAGACGAGCGCGCGTCAGGCCTTTGACCGCATGGCCGGCGCCTGGGGCTATTGGGGCTGGAAGGGCGGCTATTTCGACGATGAAGACGCCGCCCTCGCTTTCGTCGATGAAATGAAGGCGATGCTAGCCCGGCAGGTCGCCGCGCCGAACAGCCCGCAATGGTTTAACACCGGCCTCCACTGGGCCTATGGCATAGAGGGCGAAAGTCAGGGGCACTATTTCGTTGATCCGGAAACCGGCGTTCTCGCCCAGTCCGACAGCGCCTATGAGCGGCCCCAGCCGCACGCCTGTTTCATCCAGTCGGTCGACGACAATCTCGTTGGCGAGAACGGCATCCTCGACCTGATGCGGCGCGAGAGCCTTCTGTTCAAGTTCGGCTCAGGCACCGGCTCAAACTTTTCGTCGATCCGAGCCGCCAACGAGCCCTTGTCAGGCGGCGGCAAGAGCTCGGGATTGATCAGTTTCCTGAAAGTCATCGACGCGGCCGCCGGCGCGGTGAAATCGGGCGGCGTGACGCGGCGCGCCGCCAAAATGGTTGTCGTTGACGCGGACCACCCTGACATCGAGGCGTTCATTTCCTGGAAGGCGCGCGAGGAAGACAAGGTAGCAGCGCTATCGGCGGGCTCGGTTGTTCTTGCCCGGCATTTGCCGCGCGTTCTCGCCGCCTCATGGGCGCAGAAGGATGAAGGCCGTCTCGACCCACGCCGCAATCCGGCGCTGAAGGCTGCGCTCACCGAGGCGCGGAAGGCCGGTGCGCCCGAAGCCTCTCTGGCGAGGACGCTCGAATTTTCGCGTCAGGGTTATCGCCAGATCGAGGTCGAAACCTACGATCTTGACTGGGATTCTGAAGGCTATCGAACTGTCAGCGGCCAGAACGCCAACAATTCTGTCCGCATACCGGACAGTTTTTTCCACGCCCTCGCCGAGGACGGCCTATGGTCGCTGCGCAATCGCACCGACGGCTCGATTGCGCGAACGGTGAAAGCGCGCGCGCTCTGGGACGATATCTGCGCCGCCGCCTGGCGCTGCGCCGATCCGGGCCTGCAATTTCACGATACGACAAACGCCTGGCACACTTGTCCGGCAGGCGGCGAGATTTGTGCATCAAACCCGTGTTCGGAATATCTCTTCCTTGATGATACCGCGTGCAATCTTGCCTCGCTCAATCTTGCCCGTTTTGCGGGGCCCGGCGGATTTGACGCCGACGGGTTCGAACATGCGTGCCGCCTGTGGACGCTCACCCTCGATATTTCCGTTTCGATGGCGCAATTCCCCTCCCCCGCCATCGCCCGGCGCTCGCACGATTACCGCACCCTGGGGCTAGGCTTCACCAATCTGGGCGGGCTCCTTATGGCTTCCGGCATCGCCTATGACAGCGGCGAGGGTCGCGCCATCGCCGCCGGCGTCACCTCGCTTTTGACGGGCGCTGCCTACCGCGCTTCGGCCGAGATGTCCGGCCGGATCGGCGCCTTCAATGCCTACTCGGAAAATCGCGACGCCGCGCTCCGTGTGCTGCGCAATCACCGTCGCGCGGCCGAAGGCGGCGCGCGGCTTAACGACTATGAAGGGCTGAACCGCACCCCGACGGCGTTCGACCGCAGCGCCTGTCCATGGCCTGCGCTCGCGGAACGCGCGGTCTCCATCTGGGGCGAGGCCTGCGAGCTTGCCGCACTCAATGGGCTGCGTAACGCGCAAGTTTCAGCAATCGCGCCGACGGGGACCATCGGTCTTGTGATGGACTGCGACACGACCGGCATCGAACCGGATTTCGCGCTTGTCAAATTCAAGAAACTGGCTGGCGGCGGACAGTTCAAAATCATCAACCGCGCTGTGCCGCTTGCGCTCGCCGCGCTTGGCTATTCGCGCGAGGAAATCTCCGCGATTGCTGACTATGCGGTAGGGCGCGGCACGCTGGAGGGCGCGCCGGGCGTCAGCCTCGACATTCTGCGTCAGGAGGGTTTTGCCGACCGCCACCTGAAGGCGCTCGAAGAGCGGATCAAATCTTCCTTCGACATCACCTTCGCCTTCGCGCCCTCCGCGCTCGGCGAGGATTTCTGCCGCGAGATCCTCGGCTTCGACGAAGCGCAGATTGCGGGCACAGGCTATCGCGCGCTGCGCGATCTCGGGTTTAGCGACGAAGAAATCCACGCCGCCAATCTTTATGCGTGCGGCGCGATGACCGTGGAAGGGGCGCCGCATCTGCGCCCGGAACATTACCCGGTCTTCGACTGCGCAACGCCGTGCGGACGCATTGGGCAACGCGCTCTGTCCGTTGAAGCCCATCTGTTGATGATGGCGGCGTGCCAGCCGTTCGTCTCCGGCGGCATCTCGAAGACCGTCAACCTTCCGGCCCGCGCCGGACTCGCCGATTGCGCGCGCACCTACATGCGCGCCTGGGAACTGGGGCTGAAATCCATTGCCCTTTATCGCGACGGCTCGAAACTATCTCAGCCTTTGTCCTCGGCGCTGTCGCCAAGCGTTGACGAAGATGAAGACGACATCGCCGAGACGCTGGCTGCAGCGCCAGCTGCCGAGCGATCGCGAATCGTCGCGGAGCGGATCGTTGAGCGCATTATCGAACGGGCGCCCGGTCGGCGTCGGCTTCCCGACCGGCGCAAGGGTTACATCCAGAAAGCGATTGTTGGCGGCCATAAGGTCTATTTGCATACCGGCGAGTTCGACGACGGCGAGCTCGGCGAGGTGTTCATCGACATGCACAAGGAGGGCGCCGCCTTCCGCAGCCTGATGAACAATTTCGCAATCGCCATCTCGCTCGGCCTGCAATACGGCGTGCCGCTTGAAGAATTTGTGGACGCCTATGTGTTCACGCGGTTCGACCCCTCAGGGCCCGTTCAGGGCAACGACCAGATCAAGCACGCGACCTCGATCCTAGACTACATCTTCCGCGAACTGGCGATTTCCTATCTGGGGCGCTCGGACCTTGCGCAAGTCGACCCGCAGGATTCAGCGGTCGACACGATCGGGCGCGGCGTGTCGAACGAGAAAGTGCAGCAGGACGCAGCGCGCCTGATTTCCAAAGGCTTCAGCAGGTCAACCGTAACAGACAATCTCGTCGTGCTGCGCGGAGGGGATTTCGATCGTCTGCGCGCCAACGCCCCGGCCATCGAACACGCCCCGTCCGCATCCGCCCTATCGTCCGGCAAGTCCGACTCAAGAGCCCCTTCCGAGGCAGGTGACCGTGAAGCGCTGCCCGGCCCGGCAGATATCGAGGCGCAGATCGCCCGCCTCGCCGACGCCGTAAACCAGAAAGCGCCGCCGGGCAGTCTCGCCTCCCCCATGGGCTTGAGACGGCAGGCGAAGGCGAAAGGTTATGAGGGCGACGCGTGTCCCGAATGCGGACAATTCACGCTGGTGCGCAGCGGCGCCTGCCTCAGATGCGACAGTTGCGGCGCGTCGACGGGCTGCTCATAGCCTGCCTTGCACGGTCGTTCGCACTCGCTCTGATTTCTGCAAAATTTCATAAATTGATAACCAGATTTTAAACGAACGTTGATCCGCAGGGGTCATGATAACGGTCCGGAATTGGCGGCGCGCGGGGGTCGGCTGCGCGCAGAATGGCCAATGATTGACGGTTCTCATATGGGAAAACTGATTGCGCTGATTATCGGCTTTCTGGTCATGACGTTCTGGCTGGTGACGACGGTCATCGCCCAGCGTACAGGCGGCTCGACCGTCAACCCGGCGCAGCAGATCGGCCGCCAATTGTCGGGCGTACTGAACAACGCCGACAAGGTTGCGCCTGACCTGTCGGTCGCCATCGGGCGAATGGAAGACGTGTTGCCGAGGATTGGCGGCGGCCGCAAAGAACCGACGGGACCCATCTTCTTTGAAGTCGATCTCTCAGGCCAGGACCTGACGGGAGCGAACGCTGCCGGGGGCGCATACGCCGCCTCTCTTCTCAATGGCACAATCTTTCTTGGCGCGTTGCTCGATGAAGCCTCGTTCGAGGGCGCGACAGGCGCTGCCCCGAACTTCCGCCGGGCGCGGCTGGCGCGGGCCGACCTCAACGGGGCAATATTTCAGCAGGCGGACTTCTCAGACGTGCTCGCACCCGGCATGACGGCGCGAGCGGCCATGCTGTCGGCTTCCACCTTTGAGCGCGCCGATATCACAGGCGCGCGGTTCAGCTCGGCCAATCTCGACAACAGCGTCTTCCGTGGCGCCTATGCGGCGGGCGCGACGTTCATCGGCGCGACTGTTCAGCAGGCGGACTTCACGGACGCCGACCTTCGCGCAGCGCGCTTTGCCGGCGCTGACCTTTCAGGAACGGTCTTTTCCGGCGCCGACATCGCCGGGGCGGACATTGCCGGGGCAAGACTCGCAGGGGCCGATTTTTCTGGCGTCGCCGGTGCGTCTACGGAACAATTCTCCAAAGCTTGCGGCGATGCAACGACGAAATTGCCCTCTGGCGTCACCCTTTCGATCTGTCCCTGAGGAGGGTAGGATCGAGCGTCTGCAGCGCGACAAGCGCATAAGGCGACAGCAGTGAACGCCCGTACACGGACTCGATATCCGATAGGGCGGCGGCAAACGACGCTGAAGCTAGTTCATTCCCTGTTTCGCTGACGCGTACGCCGCGCACGGGCGGATCGCGAAGCTCTGGCGCGGCTGCAATGTGGCGGGCGGGCGCAAATCCGTGCGCCGCATCCAGCGTTTCATCCGCAGGCGTGACATTTGCTTTTGATAAAGAGCCCGACGCCAACGCAGCGATTGCCGCGCTGCCGGACTCGTCTAGACGCGCGACCAGGATCTCAGCCGCGCCTATCGGTGCGACCGGCGCATTGCCGAATGAGCTCGCCGGCGACCCCGTCCCGATCGTGCGCCGGAAGGATTCGACGAGTTCGCCGGCCGTCCGCGCCCGCGCGCCATCGTAGAAAACGTTGCGATTGGCGCGCGCGGCCTCCGGCAAAATTTCAGCCGCCGCCGTATCGGGCGCCGAGGCGAGCAATCGCGCCGCCCCGCCCGCGCCAAGGAAGTGCGCAGCATAAAGTTCGGCTCCATCGACAGGCCTGCCGAGCGCGCCTTCGAGCGCGCCCCGGTTCTCCCGCGCCAGTTCGGCGGCGAGCGCGGCGGCCTTGCCGGCGTCAAAGCGCGCGTCGAGAATTTCCGCCTTGCGCTCCGGATTCGTAACCGCATATCGGCCTTGCGGCGTGCGTGCGATTTCGTTCGCTAAGCCGCCAAGACCGTGGGCCTCGCCATAAGTTTTGACGAGCCGCAACCACGTTTGTTCGATAAATTGGAATAGCCCCGCAGCCGAGGAGGTCGAGGCTTTGGCGGCCGGGTCGAGCGAGCTCTCGCGCGAGGCGACTCGATAAAGAAAATCAAACCCCACGCCCGTGTCGGCTGACGCGCGGGAAAGGGCCTGCGCGACGCTGGCCTGGGCAGGCCCCTCGCGGCCTGCGCTCTCGCGCGCGCGGGAAAGCGCCGCCAGGCTTGATGCGCCGCTCGCCACCGCTTCGGTCATGTCCGCACACGTTCCATCATGCGTAGCGTCGCACGGGACGGTCAATAAACGCCTAAAGCGTGCGCCGGGGACAGGCGTCTCGAAATGGATCATGTGGACACAATGGATCGAGTGGATCGCCCGCGCGCCGGATCAAACGCCGAAAGCGACCCGCCCCAGTTTCCCGTCGTCAGCGCGCGCGCAATCAGGCGCGCCGTTTCGGGCGCAAGGAGGACGCCGTTGCGATAATGCCCGAGCGCCGCAAAGAGGCCGACCGGACCGTCCGGCGCCGGGCCGATAAGCGGCGCGCCATCGGCGGTCGCGGGCCGCAAGCCCGCCCAGCGTTCGACCTCAGGCGCCGCAGAAAGCGACGGCGTTGCGGCCTCAGCAGCGGCGCGCAAAGCGTCGATGCGCGCCCCGTCAATCCGGAGATCGTCCTCGCGCGGCCGTTCCGTCGCGCCAATGACGATGCGCCCGTCCGCCTTCGGACAGATATAGGCGCCCGATGCGCGGATGACCGCGCGCGGCGAGAGGCCGGCCAGCGGGCGCATGAGCGCAAGCGCCTCGCCTTTTACCGGGAAAACCCCGCCGTCAAGGCCGCCCGCCGCCTCGATCCGGTGCGCGCCGGTCGCAAGAACAACGACAGGCGCCGCGATGGTCTCGCCCGTTTCAAGGGCGACGCCCGTTGCGCGTCCGCCAGCCTCCATGATCCGTCTCGCGCGCGTTTTGGCGCGGAGCGATCCGCCCGCGTTAGCAAAGGCGCGCTGTAGCGCATGGTGGACAAGGCGCGCGTCCACCTGGCCTTCGCCGGGTGAAAACCCTGCGCCAACGAGCGTCGACGCGAGCGCCGGTTCGCGCCGGAGCGCTTCGTCGCGGTCGAGCCATAGCGCGCGACCTGCATCAATGGCGGGCTGAAGCGCGGCCTGCACGCGCGACGCCTCTGCTTCGGTAAAGGCCGGAGCCAGAATGCCGTCCGTTTGCAGATCAACGCTCATCCCCGCGGCCGCTTCCAGCTCGGCGGCGAACGCCGGCCACGCCGCAAGGCTTGCCGCGCCAAACGCCGCAAGCGCCGCGCTGAGGGCGTCATCCCCGCCTTGTTCATGGCCCGCCGTCTCGAAACTCGGCGCGAGCATGCCCGCCGCGGCCAACGTCGCTGGCGGCTGGGCGGCGCCCGCATCGACGATCGCAACGCGAGCCCCGCCGACGGCCAGCCGCCAGCCGAGGGCGAGGCCGATGACCCCGCCCCCGACAACAACCATATCGGACGTGCTGTATCCCACGCGTTCCATCTTCTCTGTGCGCTAACCGAGATCTACGCGCGCGGCTCCGTTTCGGACAGGCGCCGGCCCGTGAGCAAGGCGTTCTTTTCGCGCGAGCCCGCTGACGAACCGAAGAAATAGTTGACGACCGCCGCCGCCATGGTCGCGAGCGCGCCGAGCATGATCGAGAATTCCGTCTCCGCGCCGGGCGCCCGCGGCGCGCCGGCCATCACCGCCATGACCGCGAAAAAGCCGATGAGAATAAGCGCGCCCAGCGCCGATGGCGTGCGGTCGCGAAGCGCCGTTTCGCGCGCGCGCGCATTCGCCCGATCTGAAGCGTCGAGCCGCTGCCCTTCGAGGGCAAGCTCGGCGACGGCCCGGCGGAAATCGATCTCCGCCTCTCGTAGGGCAAGAAGCGCTGGCGCGTCCGCCCTTTCAACCGCCGCGGCGATTTCTTCTTCCGGCGCATCCTCGCGACCGAGTATGGCGCGCGCTACAGCGCCGGCCGCCGCGCCCGCCAGCGGCCCGCCGAGCGCGCGCGCAATTTCGGGAGCCGCTGCGCCAATGGCTTTACGCAGGCGCCGCCGCGCGGGTTTTTCAATCTCGTCGTTCATGCACGCGTTTCCTTTCCGTCACGCCCACGAATGCGAGGTTAAAAGCGCTGTGAGGGGTGGGGGATAACTTTTTCGTCGCGTCCTAGAATCGCATCCAGCGGGCGAGCGAATGGGCGAAAATTCACTTTGCATATGTGCGCGGATCAATTCACGGTTGAATCCATGCAGCCGGTTTCACGAGAGGCGCGGCGCTTCAACCTCGCGCTCCATTCATGATGACCGCAACGATGATGACAGGCGTCGCATTCGCGTTGGGATTCGTTTTTCTGCGTCTCGCCTCGGCGACGCAGGTCTGGCGCCGCGCGGCGCGCGCGCCGGCGCTATTGTTGTGCATTGGCGCGCTTGTCGCTGTCGTGGCGCGCGGCCTTCACCTGCCGACGCCGCCTGCCGCATGGCTCAGTTCCGCAGCCGAAGGCGGCCTTGCGGTGCTCGGCTTTACCGCCGCCGCGCAACTGCGCATCAGCCGCCTGCGATCTTACTGTCCGTCATCGTTCCGGCTCGCGGTCGGCGGCGCGCCGATGTTTCTCATCGCGGCGTCGCTGACGAGTTTCGTCATGCTGCCCCAGCTTTCGCTCGCCTCGTCGCTGCTCGTCGGCGCGGCGCTGATGTTGAACGGGGCTGCGTTTGACCGCCGCGCCGTCGCGCTCGCCCCTGCGCCCGCCGCGATCAAGGCCGCCGTGCGCCACGAGAGCGCCGCGATCCTGGCGCTTGGCCTCCCCATCGCCATGCTGCTCGAGGCGAACGCCACCGCCGCCATGCCGAGCGAACATGCGCTCGCGCCCTTGTTCAGCGCCAGCATCGGGATCTGGAAAGGCTTTGCGATCGGCGGCCGACGCTGCGGCCA
>CAZSBU010000066.1:0-8393 GCA_964605055.1 uncultured Caulobacterales bacterium
GTCTTCCGCATGAACACCATTGCGACGCCGGATCAACAAGTAGCGCTGATGCTGTGGGCGGCTTTCTGCGGGATTGGCGGCGGCATGTCGCTCGCCGTATTGAAACGCGCTTGCCGCGCTGCGCTCGTGCTCGCAGTAGCTCCATTCACGTTCTATCTGCTGTTTACTGGCGAGCCAGGTATTAAAGCGCTGGCGGCTATGATTTTGCTCTCCGTCCCGCTCGGCTTGCGCCAATATAGCCGAATGGCGGACATCGTCTTTGACCTGACAGCCGCACAGACCGCCTCCGAAATCAGCCGCGAACGGGCTCGCCAAACGCTAAGGACGTTCATTGAAGCGGCTTCAGACTGGGCGTGGGAGCGGGATGAGGATGGCCTGCTCACTTATGTATCGCCCAACGTAGAAAAATTCCTGAGGGCCTCCAGCCGATCGCTGCTCTGGCGAGGGACCGACGCCTTCCAAGACGTCGAAGGAATTTCATCTGTCGTTGGCGGCGAAGAAGTGGGTGAAGCTCTGCGCCGACGTGCGCCGTTTCGCAATATCGTCCTGAAGGTGACATGGCAAAACGGCGATATCGGCTACATGGCGACCAGCGGACAGCCACGTTATACCGAAGACGGAAAGTTTACCGGGCACGTCGGGTGGGGTTCCGACATCACCGAACGCTTCGCAAGCCGAAAAGCGCTTGAGGAAGCTAACCAACGGCTCGAACAGGACGTAGGCGCAAGAACACAAGCGCTCGAAAAGAGAACTATCCTTCTCAATGAAGTCATCGAGTCGATGGCTGACGGTCTCGTCGTATTCGATGAAGATTTCCACATCCTCGCGGCGAACGCCAAAGCAGCCGACATGTCTGGCCTGCGGCCATCAATCTGGGCCGTGGGCAACGATATCCGCCCTGTGCTTGAAATTGGCTTGCGGCACGGACTCTACGAATATGAAAGCGTCGAAGCGTATTTTACCGACATGCGCAACAAACTCGAGAGTACGGGTACGTTCCGCGCGCTGAGACGGCAGAAGGATCAGCGCATCATTGAGGAGAACGTCCGGCCACGACCAAGCGGCGGCTATGTTGTAACGTATTCCGATATCTCCGACCTCAAGAACCGTCAGGAAACGCTGGAATATCTATCGGTAGAATTGACTGCAGCAAAAGACGCAGCCGAGGCCGCAAATCGCGCCAAATCTGAATTTCTGGCAAATATGAGCCATGAAATCCGTACGCCTCTAAATGGCGTCATCGGGATGGCCTCGCTGCTCCTCGATACCAATTTGAATGCGCGCCAGAAGGAAATGGCGAGCGTCATCGTCAAGTCAGGCGACAATCTGCTGACGATCATCAATGACATTCTCGACTTCTCGCGTCTTGAAGCAGGCAAGATGCGGATTGGCGCCGACCCTTTCGACCTGCGCGAAATTGTTGACGATGTCGCGGTGTTGCTCGCGCCCAGCATGTTCGACAAGGGTCTTGAGTTCACGCTCAAATATGATCCAACGCTGGGACAGAAGTTCATTGGAGACTCGGGGCGGTTGCGCCAGGCGATCACCAATCTTGTCGGCAATGCGGTCAAGTTCACTGAAGCCGGCCGCATATCGCTGAAGGTGCAAGGACGACGCCGAGGGGCCTTTGCAGATGTCGAAATTCTGGTCGAAGATACGGGCTGCGGTATTCCCCGCGCGAAGCTCGACGTCATTTTTAATGCGTTCGAGCAGGTAGACGGATCGTCCGCACGCCACCATGACGGCGCGGGGCTCGGCCTTGCGATTACACGCCGACTCGTTGAGGCAATGAGCGGTACAATCTGCGCTGAAAGCGAACCTGGCGAGGGCTCAACGTTCCGCATACAGCTACCCTTGGCGATCGACGTCGGCGCCGATAGCGCCGTAGATATTGCGCCGGTCATTCCTGCAATCACGGGGCGGTCGATACGCGCCCTCGTCGTCGACGATAACCGTGTCAATCGGGAGATTCTAATCGAGCAACTCACGGGTTGGTCGATGGCGACGCAGGCATTCGCCTCCCCGTCGGAAGCGATCCGCGCAGCGCGTAAGGCGGCATCCGTGGGCGCGCCATTCGATATTGCAATTCTGGATTTTCAGATGCCGGGTACTGACGGCCTCGAACTCGGCCGCCGGTTCCGCGACGATCGCTCGCTCGCCAATACGCCGCTCATCATGCTGACTTCGGCCGCGTGGCAAGGTCAGCACAGCCCAGAGATCGACGCCGTATTCGACGCCTGCCTGACAAAACCTGCGCGCGCAGCCGCCTTGCTTGACGCCATTACCAACGCAATGCGCGAACGGGCGAACGAGCAGATCAGGATTGCGGCAGAAGCAATGACTGCTACTGAGGCGCCGTCAAAGCACGAAACCGACAGCCCAAAAACCAATGCGCTTCACGTGCTTGTCGCCGAGGACAACATTGTCAATCAGATGGTCATTCGATCAATGCTTGAAGGTCTTGGCTGCGCCGTAGAGATTGCCGAAAACGGCGAGGAGGCCGTAGCCTTTGCCGCGCGTCAATCATTCGACGTCATCCTGATGGATATCTCGATGCCGGGCATGGATGGTCTTGAGGCGACCCGTCACATTCGTGAAAGCGAGCAAGGCGCAAAAGGACGTATACCGATTATTGGGGTAACCGCGCACGCCATGGCGGACGACCGCGACCGGTGCCTGAAGGCCGGCATGGACGACTACCTAGCCAAACCGGTGAAACAAGAATTGCTCCGCTTGCTGATTGAAAAGTGGAAGCCTGACGCGTTCGGGCAAGCCGACGTCGCTAAATCCGCCTAATCCGACGGCCTCAAGTCGCCGCCGCCTCTAGCGTTGCCGGCGCCTCAGCAGCCTCGCTCGCCTGCTCCGTCTGGCGACGCCAGAGGCTGGCATAGAGCCCGCCCAGCGCCAGCAACTCTTCATGCCGGCCCTGCTCTGCGATCCGCCCGCGATCCAGCACGAGAATGAGATCGGCAGCGGCAATGGTTGAGAGGCGGTGCGCGATGGCGATGGTTGTTCGACCGCGCGCGGCCTCCGCCAGCGCCCCTTGCACCTCCTTCTCAGTTTCTGAATCGAGCGATGACGTCGCCTCATCAAGAACGAGAATGGCCGGGTTCTGAAGGATAGCGCGCGCGACGCCGACACGCTGTTTTTCTCCGCCGGAAAGTTTCAGGCCCCGCTCGCCAACTTTGGTGTCGAGACCTTTCGGGAGCGAAGAAATGAACGGCAACAGCTGGGCCTGCGCCGCCGCCTGCATGATTTCTTCATCGGTCGCGTTGGGTCGGGCGTAGGCCAGATTGAAGCGCAGCGTGTCATTGAAGAGCACCACCTCCTGCGGCACTAGCCCCAAAGCGCCGCGCAGCGAACTTTGCGTCAGCCCGCGAATGTCTTGCCCATCGATGAGGATGCGTCCGCTGGCCGGGTCATAGAACCGGAACAACAGCCTCAGGATCGTCGATTTGCCCGCGCCGCTTGGACCTGCAAGGCCCACGAACGAACCTGCGGGTACGGTAAAGCTGACCCGATCGAGCCCGGCGCTTCGCCCTTCATGCAGAAACGCTACTTTCTCGAAGCGGATCTCGCCGCCCTTTGGCTCCAGCGCGGTAGCGCCGGGCGCATCCTCGATCTCGGGTTTGCGGTCCAGCAGATCGAATAATTTCTCAATATCGACAGCGCCCTGTTTGATCTCGCGCCAGGCGAAACCGAGGATGTTCAGCGGACGATAGATGTTGGTCAGCATCAGAATGACGGCGGTGATGTCGCCAGGCTTGAGGCTGCCTCCCGCAACCGCGAAGCCTGCGATCAACGCCGAGGCCAACAGGCCCGCCGTCATGATAAATTCCTGAGCGGCGTTCAACAGGCTTAGCGACTGCATCTGCCGCACATATTGCTCGTTGTAGGCCTGCATCGCGCGGTCATAACGCGATGCTTCCCGCGCCTCTGCCGCGAACGCCTTGACAGTTTCGAAATTCGTCAGCGTATCGAGCGAGATCGCTCTCAGCTCGGTATCTGCTTCGTTCATCACGCGCCGCTGCGCGTTGCGCCATTCGGTGATCTGAACCGTGATCCAGATATAGGCGAGCACGGTCACGATCGCCGCGACCGCCAGTTGCCAAGAGTAAATCGCTGCAATGACAATCGCCGCAAGCACAAGTTCGATCAGCGTCGGCCCGATATTGAAGGCCAGAAAGCGCAGCATGAATTCAACCGCGCCAGCGCCGCGCTCAATCACTCGGTTGAGCGCGCCCGCGCGCCGCGTCAGGTGAAACTGCAGCGGCTGGACTTGGGCATGGGCGAACGCCTCAACGGCGACGAGACGATTTGCGTCTTGCGTAACGCGCGTGAAAAAGGCGTCGCGCGCCTGCGGCAGGCCATTCGAAAGAAACCGCGCCAGCGCGAACAGGCAGAAAAACATGACGAACGACGGCGCTACGCTTGAAACAGTCTCGCCGGCTGCGACCGCATTGATGCCGGCGCCCATCCAGACGGGCGCAGCAACGGCGAACAGTTTTGAAACGATGGTGATGGCGAACGCCGCCGCCATGCGCAACCGCCAGCGCGACATTTCCGGCCGCCAGAGAATGCTCGCCATGCGCGCCAGCGCCCCGCGGAAATTCTGCGGACTACTGACAGTCTCCTCTTGCATGGGCGGCGTCATGGGGCGGTTCCGTATCGTCGTTGTCGCATCTGGCGGAGCGCGGCCATTATTTCAAGTCGCCGCGGATGAGCTTCATCACGCCAGAGAAATCGAGATCATCCCTGCCCGCCGCCTCCATCAGGGCATAAAGCGCTTCGGCCTGCGCGCCGAGCGGCGTTGCGGCGCGCGCGGAATGGGCGGCTTCCTGAGCAAGGCGCATGTCTTTCAACATCATGGAGGCGGCGAAGCCCGGCGCGTAGTCGCGGTTCGATGGGGCCGCGGGAACCGGCCCCGGCGCCGGGCAATAACTCGTCATCGACCAGCTCTGCCCCGAAGCCGTCGACGAGATGTCGAAGAAGGTCTGGGCGTCAAGGCCAAGCTTTTCGGCGAGATTGAAGGCTTCGCAGGTCGCGATCATGGTGACGCCAAGCAGCATGTTGTTGGCGATCTTCGCCGCCTGTCCGTTGCCTGATGGTCCGGCGTGGAAAATATTCCGCCCCATGTCTTTCAGCGCCTCGCGCGCCCGTTCGAAAGCGTCGGCCTCGCCGCCGACCATGAAGGTGAGCGTGCCCGCCGTCGCCGCTCCAACGCCGCCCGACACCGGGGCATCGACCATAGCGAAACCGGCTTTCGTCGCGGCCGAACCGACCGCGCGCGCGCTCTCGACGTCAATCGTCGAGGAATCGATGAAGAGCGCGCCTTTTTTTGCATGGGCGATAACGCCGTAATCGTCCGTATAAACCGAGCGGACGTGCTTTCCGGCGGGCAACATCGACACGACGATGTCCGCATCCGCGACTGTCGCGGCTACCGTTTCGCCGCGCCGGCAACCGGCGGCGACAGCCCTATCGATGGCGCCGATCGACAGGTCCGTCGCCGTTACGTCGTGTCCCGCCTTTGCGAGGTTCGCCGCCATCGGGCCGCCCATGTTACCGAGCCCGATGAATCCGATTTTCGTCATGTCAGACTCCTCAATATTGCGGGGCGCCGAACCATCATGGCAGAACCAGTTCATTCGCACCCAGCGGGGCGAAATATTCCGCGATCGCCGCGTCGGACACCGCATCGAACGAGGCCGGCGACCATCTCGGATTACGGTCCTTGTCGATCAGCTGAGCGCGCACGCCCTCGGCGAAGTCATGCCCGGCGATCACGCGGCGCACCATGCGGAACTCCATGCGCATGACGTCGTCGAAATCAAGGAGCGCGCCGCGGCGCAACTGCTCGAAGGTCAGCTTGCACGAGGTCGGCGACATGCGCGCCAGCGTTTCGGCGGTCGACTTTGAAAATTCGTCGTCTGATGCGCGGAGCGCCGCCAGAAGGCCGTCGAACGTCGCAGGCCGGACGAAAAAGCAGGCGATGTTCGCGCGCTGGGCCTCGATGGGCGCCGCGCCCGCATCGCCGGAAAAATCCCTGAGAATGCGGCCGACCCCTTCATGGGCGTCACCCGCGAGAGGGGCGGCGAGCAAGGCTTCCGCCAGATCGGGAAAACGATCCGATGGCGCATAATGGGTGGCGACGCCGGCCGCGAGGCAATCGGCGGCCTTGGCCCGCGCACCCGTCAGGGCGTAATAAAGCCCCAATCCATCGGCAAGGCGCGGCAGGAAATACCCCCCGCCCACGTCGGGAAAGAGACCTATGCCGGTTTCCGGCATGGCGAACAGCGTGCGGTCGCCGGCGACGCGCATGTGTCCGTGCACGGAGACCCCGACGCCGCCGCCCATGACGATGCCGTCGATGAGCGCCACATAGGGCTTTTGGAAATGGTGGATCGCCGAATTGAGGCGGTATTCCTCGCGGAAGAAGGCGCAGGCCGCGTCAATGTCTGCGCGCGCCGTTTCCGCCACCCAGCGCACGTCGCCGCCGGCGCAGAAGGCTTTCTCGCCGGCCCCCCTGACCAGCACCGCCTTGACGCTGTCGTCGCCCGCCCACTCGTCGAGCGCTGCGCGGAACGCGGCCACCATGCCGAGGTTCAGCGCATTCAGCGCCTGCGGACGATTGAGCGTGACGACGCCCCAAGGGCCAACGCGCTCAATAAGAATCTCGTCTGTCGGATCGGGCGTCACGCCTGATATTCCTTCAGCATGTCGCGGGCGACGATGACGCGCATGATCTCGTTCGTTCCCTCGAGGATCTGGTGCACGCGCACGTCGCGCAGCATCCGCTCCAGCGGGTAGTCGCGCAGATAGCCATAGCCGCCATGGATCTGCAGCGCCTCATTGACGATATTGAAGCCGACATCGGTGACGAAGCGCTTGGCCATTGCGCAGTGGCGCGTCGCGTCCGGCGTCTTGTGGTCGAGCTTCCATGCGGCCTGATAAAGCATGACGCGCGCGGCTTCCAGTTCGGTCGCCATGTCGGCGAGTTTGAATTGCAGCGCCTGCTGTTCGTTGAGGCGCTTGCCGAAGGCGCGCCGCTCATTGGCGTAATCGAGCGCGGCCTTCAGCGCCGCGTTTGCGGTGCCAAGCGAGCAGGCAGCGATGTTCAACCGCCCGCCATCAAGCCCCATCATGGCGAACTTGAACCCTTCGCCTTCCTCGCCGACGCGATTCGAAACGGGGATGCGGCAGTCCTCGAAATTCACGATGGCGGTCGGCTGCGAGTTCCAGCCCATCTTGCGCTCGTTCGCGCCGAAGGAGAGCCCGGGCGTTCCCTTTTCGACGATCACGGTTGAAATCCCGCGCGGGCCGTCCTCGCCCGTCCGCACCATGACGACATAGAGATCGGAGACGCCTGCGCCCGAGATGAACGCTTTAGATCCATTGAGGACATAATGGTCCCCCTGCCGCACCGCGCGCGTCTTCAGCGCCGCCGCGTCGGAACCCGAGCCCGGCTCGGTCAGGCAATAGCTCGCGATCATCTCCATCGCCGCGAGCTTCGGCGCGTAACGCTGGCGCAACTCTTCGGAAGCGAAGCCGTCGATCATCCACGCGCACATGTTGTGGATCGAGATATAGGCGGCAGTCGATGTGCACCCCTCCGACAGCGCCTCAAAGATGAGCGCGGCGTCGAGCCGTCCGAGGCCCGATCCGCCGACATCTTCGCGCGTGTAGATGGCGGCAAAGCCGAGTTCGGCGGATTTGCGAATGACGTCGACAGGAAAGTGTTTCTTTTCATCCCACGCCGCAGCGTGCGGCGCGAGTTCTTCGGCTGCGAACCGCCTCGCCATTTCCTGAATGGCCAGCTGGTCTTCGGTAAGAGAGAAATCCATCGCTTAGCCTTTCGTTTCGGGTTCAAGCGCCCGTTCGCTTTCAAGGGGCGTGCCCTCGAAACCCGGCATATCGGGCATTGGATGATCGAATTCTTTTGATATGGGCGTCAGCGGCCCGAGCTTTTGGCGCTTGTGGCGGATCCATCGCGTCAGCGCGTATCCGCCGATCAGCGTAATGGCGATTGCCGGCAGCCAGTATTTCGCCTGCTCACCCGCGACCAAGCCGACTGTATGGAACACAGCGAACGATATCGACACATAAGTGAAAGCGGTCAGCACGACGAGGGCGACAAACTTGACGTATGGCGCCTGAAAAAACCCGCAGGCGACATAAGTTGGAATACGCGTGCCCGGAATGAAGCGCGCGGCGTAAAGCGTCTTCGCAAGATCTTGCCGCACCAGATCGCCAGCGACCGAAACCCCTGGCTTCTCGGCAAATCTGTGCGCCCATTTATATTTTCGCGCGAAATAGCCGAGCCAGTATTTCCAGACGTCGCTGGCCGTCAGGCCCGCGAGCACAGCTAGAAAAATATAGGTGAGCGGTCCTTG
>CAZSBU010000066.1:8403-12120 GCA_964605055.1 uncultured Caulobacterales bacterium
GATCGCCGCCGTCGCCGCAGCGATCACTGCAGCGTCCTCCTGCAGGAAAGGCAACAGGAAGAGGCCCGCGTAAAGCGCAAAGCCCGTCACCATCGCCAGCGATGCCAAGTCGAGATTCATCCTGCCTTGTCCTATCCCTCTGCCCGCTGGGGCAGGCCGTCGGCGATGTCGTAATAGTCGCCTTTCGAGCCAACGAAAATGTGCGCCTTCACCGCAAGTCCCAATCCGCCGGCGACGGCGTCGAACGCGCCGAGCGAGACATCGATCCGATCGGGCTCGGCGTCGACCTGCCAGAACAAAGAAGCGCCGCAGTTTCCGCAGAACCCGCGCCGCGCCTTGTCGGATGCGCGATACCAGCGAATTTTATCCTCGCCCTCGATCTTCAGCCCGTCGACGGACGCGTCGACCGTCGGCCACGGCCCGCCGCCCCAGCGGCGGCACTGGCTGCAATGGCAGGCGACCGGGTTGCGCAGATCCGCGCGCGCGACGCGGAAGCTGACCGCACCACAAAGGCATTTTCCCGTCAGAAGCGCTGGAGCCTTGTCAGGCACGCGCGCCCTCCCCGCCGAAGCCGCGCCCGAACCATAGCCGGGCCGCTATCAGGAACACGACCACGCCGAGCACAGTCCAGGCGAGATCGTGGATGTCGAAAACCGCTTTCGGCAGCCAGATCTGGACGACCTCCCAAGCGCACAACCCAACCATCGAGATTGCGGCCGAGGCAAACGCCAGTGATCGGGCGCTCCATCCTTTTGCGATGCCGCCCAAGACGACGAAAAGAATGGAAGCAGTCGACACGGCACCCAGAAAATTCGGCGCGACGCCGAGCGCGTAAACTAAAGCCGCGTCTCCGCCGACCGCCGCCGCACGCAAGCGATCCTGCACTGTTTGATAGACAAGGCCCGGCGCGACGCCGAACAGGAGGAAAAAGATTGTCAGTTTGGTTTGCATCCGGCCGTGCTCTCGTCAGGCTGCGTTGAAGCGGCTGAGAAGCCAGGCGAGCCACGCGCGATAGCCTTCTTCCTCGAACGTCGCCTCGCAAGCCGAAACGACAAAGGCGCGGGCCTCTTCCTCGGTGTCGAGTTCGGCTAGAAGCCGCGTCAGCTCGCGCGAGACTTCCTCGCGACGCGGCGTCCAGTCGGCGATCATCTCGCGCACGGCCGCCTCGATGCCGCCCGTTTCGTTCAGCGTGTGCGCGTTGAGGTAGCCGGCCAGCATGGCGAACACAGCGGGGTAGCGCCCTTTGAGCGCGGCGCGCGCGTTTTCGAAGTCGCGCAATGTCGCTGCGGCCGCCTGCGCCGGGCGGTCGTCGTCGATTGCGGGACGGCTTTTCGACTGGTCAGTCACCTTACCGCCGCCCTGCCGCCCAGAGAGGTATTGGAAGAGCACAAGCAGTAAAACGCCCAGCGCGATGAGTTCAAGGATAATGATCATGTTCGCTCTCTCGGGGGACGGCTCTCAGCAGGCGACGGCTTCAATATGCCCATCGGCGGCATAGGCGATCAACGCCGCGCTTCGGGTCAGAAGTACATAACCGAATTCGCGCGCCGTCGCCGCCATGACGCGCTCTGCAAGATCGGCCGGGGGCGCGCCCGGCAGGGATGCGGCGGCGATCAGGGCCGAAGGCGGCAAGTCGGCAATCGCAACGCCGCACCGGCCCGGCAGCGCAGCGAACCAGGCCTCGGGGCGCTGGGTCAGTTTCAGGTCGCCCGCGGCTACTTTTTCACCGATGACGAGGGCGGAAAAGGGTGAGGCGAAGAGCGCCCCGCCGGCTGCAAGCCGTTTCCCGATTTCCGCGCGCGCGTCGGCGGCCAGAACGGCGCCGGCGCCCGCAAAGCCGAGTAGCGCATCGGTATCAAAAAGGAGGTCGCGCTCGGTCGCGCGGGATGCCGCCTGCGGGTGAGCGCTTCGGTGCGGCGCGGGGCGCTCGGCAAACCCGTCATTGGAAAGCCGCGCGGCAATCTCATAGGGCCGGTCTGCAAACCCCGGATCGCTCAGACGATGCTCCGGCCCGGCGCGCCCGCCCGGCCTCTGCCCCGCCGGAGATCCGGCGCTCTTCGTCTCCAGCGCGGGCCCGCGCCCGGCGCGGCGGAACACGACCGTCTGCTCGGCGACGTCGACTTTCTCGGTTCGCCAGCCCGACTTGAGCCAGACCGACGTCATGGAATTATTCGACGGGTTGTTGCTCCACCACCCCGCATAGCGGAACGCGCTCGATGGCAGGGCGACGCCCATCAGCGCCTCCAGCTCGCGAAAGCCGACCGGCCATTCATCTCCCTGCCGGGCAGCGAGCAATTCGCCAAGTTTCTGATAAACGCCCATGCGCGAGTGAATCCGTGTTCCCGAAAAGACCTGAGCGGCAAACCGCAATTATTAGCCGAACGCCGATTTGTTTCACGTGAAACATATGTCACATCATATATCGATGTCAAGAAACATATGTCACATGTTAAAAGATAAGATATTGGCGATTGGCCGTTAGCGATCCCGGCGGCGGGCCTAAAAATCTCGGGGTCACAGCGTGGCGGCAAAATGCAACGCCGCGTCAGCCTGCGCGCGTCAGCCTTATGTCGACCTCGCGGCTGACATAGGTCCATTCGCGGCTCGCGCGCAGATGGTCGAGCAAGTCCTCGAACATATTCTGGTGGCCAGGCGCGTATTCAAACCAGGTGAGAAAATCGAACGGCTCGCCGAGGTCGCGGGCATGGTAAAGCCGCCGGGAAATCTGCGGCAGGTAATCCCGGCCAATCGTATGGTGCTTCGATTGTTCCTCAAAGATCGCGCGGCGCTCATCCTGAGCCAGCTTCCACCAGTCGTCGTTCTTGGAAATCGGGATAAGCGCAGCGCACGTCGCGTGCGGGCGGCCGAGCCCCTCCTGCCGGGCGAGCAGTTCGGCCCGTTCCGGCGTCGTCGAATAGCGGATGTTGCTCTGCACCCCGCGCAGGACAACCCCGCGCGGGTCTTCGGCCGCGCCGGCGACCACCTCCATGGCGGCGTCCATGATCTCGAGCCCCGGCCCGGCGATCGTCTCGACCGCATCGACGCGCCAGGCGCCTGCGTTTCGAAAACAGAAGCTCGTCCAGTTGTGCATGGCCCCGCCTTGATTACGCCGAAGGCACAATGGGGCCAGCACGCGGAGGGCTCAAAATCGCATTTGCGCGAGCGGGCGGCGGGATCGCGCCAGCGTCAATCCAATTGCGGCATAACCTGTAGCGCGAAATCGCGTTTGCGCTTCATACGAGCCTGATGGCGATGAAGGCGCGAGCAGCCTCCGCCAATCGCCGATCCCGCGTGAGGAGCGGCGCATCCAGCGTCTCCGCCAGCGCTACATAGACGGCGTCATAGGCCGTCATGTTTTCCCGGAGCGACCACATCAGGCGAAGGAAGATGTCATGACGATGGCGAACGATACGGAGTGCAGCCAGATCGTCGATAGCCTGAAGCCCGCGCGCAGACGACATCTCGCCCTTTAGCGCAGCGCGGCGCAGGACATGGGAAACTTCGACGTCAATCAGGTGCGGAGCGTGCAGGTCGCCCGCCTGTTTTATCTCATCTGCGACGGCGTTCGCTGCCGATCCCCTTATGAGCGCTTCAACGACGGCTGAAGCATCAAGAACAATCAACGATCGCGCTCGGCGCGAAGGGTTTCAACCGGATCCTCAGAGAGAATGACCGGCTCGCGCGACCGAAGCCGCGCCGTCATTTCCTCCAAGGTTG
>CAZSBU010000067.1:0-11955 GCA_964605055.1 uncultured Caulobacterales bacterium
TCGAACGCAACGCCCAATTTTATGGTGATCAAGGGATCGTCGAGCATATTCTCAAACATGCGCGTATAGCCGTCTGCTGGCATGTATTGATATTTATCTTGAAAATAGCGGTCGTCTACCGAGGTGCGCGTTGGCACGCGAGCCGTGACCGACTTGTCCAATTCGCTCGGGTCCATGCCCCATTGCTTACGCGTATAGCCTTGGAAAAATTTCTCATCCAGATCGCTTCCAATCGCGTTGATAACTACGTCTCGGGACGTTCTGATCTTTTCCACCGGTTCGGCGCGTGCGGCCAGAAAGGCGGCCGCCGCTTCGTCTGACTCGAGATTTGAGCCGTAGAGCGCATTGAGCGTCGTACGGTTGATCGGCATTGGCACGCGCTTGCCGTCTACTACGGCGCGAACGCGATGCTCGTAGGGCCGCCATTTCGTGAATTGCGCGAGATAGTTAAATACCTCGGCGCTGTTTGTGTGGAAAATGTGAGGACCATACTGGTGCATGAGCACACCGGCGGCGTTGCGGAAATCATATGCATTGCCCCCAACATGCGGTCGACGATCAATTAGAAGAATGCGCTTCTTTTCCTGGCCCGCAAGGCGTTCAGCCAATACCGAGCCAGCGAAACCAGCGCCAACTATGAGGTAATCGAAGGGCTTCGCGGGAGAAAGCGGACGTTGAGGCGGTGTCAACGCCTCGCTTCGTACAATGCGCGCTTCAGACGTATTCGTCTGCGTATCAATACTTCCGGTGACACGCGATAGCATCGCGTTGGCTGTTGTATCCCAGGAGAGGCCTGACAGTCGCTCATCCGTTTGTTCTAGCCAGGCCGAACCCGAATGAGCCAGATCAAGAGCTTCGTCGCAAGCGGCGACAAAGCCCGCGCTGTCTGCGATGAAGACCGATTTAAGGTCGCCGTAGTGACGGACGACATCGGTGATCGCCGTCGACACAACCGGACGGCCGCCCGCCAGATACTCCGGCGTTTTCGTCGGACTGATGAAACGGATCGATTCATTGAGTGCGAAGGGCATGAGCGCGACATCCCAGCTCGCTAGATGCGCCGGAAGTTCCGCATAGTTCCGTCCGCCGAGATAGTGCAGGTTCTGGCGGCGAGGCAGGTCATCTTCGGAAACTTTGACCACTGGCCCCAGGACGACGACCTGCCACTCAGGTCGCTGATCGGCCATCTGCGCCAGAAGCTCGAGGTCCATCCGCTCGTCTACAACGCCGAAAAAGCCGAGCCGTGGTCGCGCCATCGCGTCGTATTCGGATGGGACGTCAATGCTGGCGCGCGCTTTGGCGAAATGTTCGCGGTCGACACTGGAGGGGAACGGATGAATGTTCCTGTGTCGATGTCGCTTTGCCTCGTAGAGGCTGTAGCCGCCGGTAAACACTACGTCTGCAATTTCCATCAGACGCTGCTCAAGCTCCATGAGCATCGGCGGCGCAAAGCGGAAATTCGCGAGTTCGTCCATGCAATCGTAGACGGTAACCGCTGTTTCAAGGTGCTCGGAAAAGGGCAGCATCATTGGCGTATAATACCAGCGCACAAGCTGCGTTGCTTTTATGGATACGAGATAGTCGTCGAGCAAAACGCGAAGCGCCGATACCGGGTCTATTCCATTTGGCAAAATTGGCGTGACAATAGTCACCGCCGTAGCGGGACAGAGGCGAATATCGAGGCGCGGCTGCACGCCTTCATCAATGATTGACTCTTCCCAGAAGTGGATGGGCAGCGTTTCAGCGAAGCGCGCCATCAAGTGCTGCGGCCTTTGGAACACAAAATTCCAGCGGAGATGCGAGAAACAGATCAGGGAACCGCTAGATAGTTTATCACAGTTCGGGAACTGCGGCGAAACCGAGCGCAACCGAGGAGCATTTGCTTTTTTCACGCTTAAAATCCTGAAAATTGGAACAAGGCCCCACCAGAGGGCGTCTTCTGACTAAGCCGCGGACACGAATTCAGTTCCGTTTTTTTGTGAGTTACGATAAGTCGCCGTTTATCTGGCGACGCGCAGTAAGGCCGTCCTATGACGTTGCTGGAGCTATGGGGCGGACACGAATGCACGATGAATCGTGTCGACAATACCTATCGTGATCAAACTGCGCTGAGCGGCCATCAGGAACGGCTGGATGACATCGACTTGTTCGCAGACCTGGGCGTGCGAGCGCTCCGTTATCCTTTATTGTGGGAAAAGACCGCGAAAGATTCAGGATTCGATTGGTCGTGGGCTGATTTACGATTGGAAAAAATACGACAGCGAGGCGTGCGGCCCATTGCAGGTTTGGTGCATCATGGCGCAGGCCCACCCGACGCGACGTTGGTGACCGACGCGTTCGCGCCTCGTGTTGCCGCTTTTGCCTGCGAAGCCGCCCAGCGATACCCTTGGGTTGACGAGTGGACGCCCGTAAACGAACCGCTGACGACCGCCAAGTTCAGCGCTCTTTACGGGCATTGGCATCCCCACAAGCACGACGAGAGCCTCTTCTGGACGGCGCTGCTGAATCAGATCGACGCAGTGCGTATGTCAATGCGCGCTGTTCGAATGGTCAACTCCGGCGCAAAACTTGTGCAGACGGAAGATCTCGGCCGCACCTATTCGACGCTCGGCACGGCGCATCAGGCTGCGTTTGATAATGTGCGGCGCTGGATGACTTGGGACTTGCTGTTCGGGCGAGTCACAACCGCTCATCCGCTTTGGCTTCGGCTGGCGCGTATGGGTTTTGCAGACAGGCTGAGAGCCATTGCAGACGATCCGTGTCCTCCTGACATCGTCGGCATCAATCACTATCTGACCAGCGACCGATTCCTTGACGAGCGCCTCGACCGCTACCCATCCCACGCACACGGCGGAAATCGTTTTATGCAGTATGCGGACGTTGAAGCCATCCGAGTCGTGCAGCCCGCGCCCCCGAGCCTGCAGAACGCGCTTGACGAAGCGTGGCAGCGCTATGGCGCGCCGTTGGCTCTTACGGAAATTCACAATGGATGCACACGCGAGGAACAACTGCGATGGCTCAGTGAAGCATGGTCGGTATCGGAGGCGGCGCGAAGCCGCGGCGTTGACGTGCGCGCCGTCACCGCCTGGTCGCTGCTCGGCGCGTTCGACTGGAATAGCTTGCTGACGCTGGATAACAAGCATTACGAGCCCGGCGCATTCGACGTGCGGGGGCCAACGCCTCGCCGAACGGCGCTGGCGTCTTTGATTTCCTCTCTTGGCAACGGAACGCCAGCCCCAATGGGGTGGCGTGGAGAAGGTTGGTGGGCGCGCGATATTCGCCTCGGCTATGCGCCCGTCCATCCGTGCCAAGATGTTCCAGTCGCGCTAGAAGGAAAAACCGCATACAAGCGTGAGCCGCCTGTGATAATCGTCGGCGCTACGGGAACTTTAGGACGCATGCTCGCGCGCGCCTGCGCATGGCGCGGGATCCGGCACGTACTGACGTCCCGGAGCGATTTCGACCTGACTGATCCAGCAGCAATCGAGCGCGCGCTTCTTGAGCACCGTCCGTGGGCGGTAATAAACGCAGCCGGGCATGTGCGTGTCGATGAGGCTGAAAATGACGAGCCCGCGTGCGAAGCGGCCAACACAACGGGCGTCGCCAATCTCGCACGCGCTTGTGCGGCGCGAGATATCCCGCTCGTCTCATTCTCGAGCGATCTGGTGTTCGATGGGCGAAAGCGGACGCCCTACGTCGAACGCGATGCGCCTTCCCCGCTCAACGCCTATGGCCGAAGCAAGGCTAAGGCCGAAACATGCCTGCTCTCGGAAGGCGGCAAGCCTCTCGTCATCCGTACGGCCGCGTTCTTTTCGCCGCATGATCCGCATAATTTTGCCGCCGCAGTAGTGAGGCAGCTTTCGGCGGGGATGCCGATCGACGCATCCGATGATGTGGTGTCTCCTACTTACGTACCGGATCTCGCCAAAGCCGTTCTCGACCTGCTTCTGGATGGCGAGACTGGCGTCTGGCACTTGACCTGCGGCGGCGCACGCACCTGGGCCGAGTTCGGCAGGGACATCGCGTGTGCGACCGGGCTACCCGCAAACCTTATTCGTCAGAGATCAGCGTCAGAAATGGCGTGGAAGGCGGCAAGGCCGCACTTCGCCGCCCTGACCAGCGAACGCGGGTTGCTCATGCCGTCACTGGACAAGGCGATCGAACGCTTCGCCGGGAAAGTCGGAACAACCCTCTTTCTGCCCCAAGTCGCTGACGCGTCGGAGCTCAATCTCTTTCTCAACGCCGGCTAAAGGCATGCGCGCATTGCGCTCACCGCCCGTTTCGTTCTTCCAAGCGTTTCCGCCGTGGATTGCCCAGGTCTGTAAAGCTCCGACCCAAGACCGAAGCCAGCGGCGCCGGCATCGCGCCAAGCCGCCATCGATCCCGGATCGACGCCGCCGACAGGCAAGATGCGCACGTCAGCGTCAAATACTGCACGTACCGCGGACAGATGCTTCGGGCCAACAGTTGAGGCAGGGAACAGTTTCAGAACCCTCGCGCCGGCATCTATCGCCATAAACGCCTCCGACGGCGACAGGAAGCCGGGAACCGGCGTAAGACCGGCATGCGTCGCCGCAACGATGGTCTCAGGATTTGCATTGGGCGAAACCACAATACTCCCGCCTGCGTCGGCGACCTGCCGAACTTGAGCAGCGGCAAGCACTGTCCCCGCTCCGCAGACAATTCCGCCTGCGAATGTTCGCGCCAGCCTCGCGATGCTGTCGAGGGGTTCAGGCGAATTAAGCGGCACTTCGATGATACGTATCCCGCCGCGATAGAGCGCGTCCGCGACGGCGCACACTTCGTCCGGTCGCACGCCTCGAACGATGGCGACCAACGGCATCTCTGCCAGCGCTTCATCAAACGTCATCAAGGGCTCCAAGCGTCACCAGCAACTTCAAACCGGCCAATACCATTCTGTCTCCATCGTTAATGTCGACGGGCCAGCCTGCGCCCCGGATCGCCGCGCCGTATCGCGAGCCCAGCATTGGAGACCCAATGACGTGGATCATCTCATCCGTTTCGGCGTTCATTAAACCCGGCAGCGCGCCGATCTCCGAGCCGATCAAAAGGCCGGACAGGAAGGAGGGCGCGCGCGCCGCCTCCGCTTCGCCCGCGACAATGCGCGCTCGCGTCGCGAACAGTCTTGCGCTGAGGGCTCCCCCGTCGCCCGCCGCAGCAAGGCCTCGCGCAAACTCCTGCTCGTCGTCATCGATGCTGCCCTCGCCGATAATGCTGGCTCGCCGGAGGACGTCGAACAGTTCGCCCGTCATGGCGGTGGCGAAATGCGTTATCCGGCCGTCGCGGATGCGCGCCCACTTGCTATGCGTGCCAGGGTGGCAAATAAGATGTGCGCCATGCTGGCGCGCTGGATCTTGCGCCACCCAGCCGAAGATTTGCGTTTCTTCTCCACGCATGACATCCGGCGACCCGAATGGACCGTCACAGATAAGTCCGGGTACGATTCGTACGGGCGCGGGCTGATTTTCAACGGTCAGCAGACGTTGGAATACATCTTTTGCCTCGGATGGACATGAAACGTAAGGCGCCGTGCGCCAGCCGAGCGTCGAGCCAATCATTCCGCAAAGCAAGGCTGGCAGCGTTTCGCCGCCGAGCGCGGGCCTCAACGTCGTCGCGAAGCACTCGGCGGCCGTCTGTTTGCCGAGGCGAGAAACCCCGAGCGGGAACTCCGCCTCTGCTTCAACCTGACCGTCTCGCCCAACGCGCCAGCCGCGGAGATTGGTCGTGCCCCAGTCGACAGCGAGGAAGGGGATCATGTCCGACCTGCATCGATTACGAAATTCTGGCCGGTGATCATGCGAGCGTCGTCAGAGGCGAGGAACAAAGCCAGCTGCGCGACATCTTCCGGCATGAGACGTCCGGGGAGTGCGACTTGTTCCGCCCAGTCCGCTTCGGCTTCCGGCGTGAGCCAGGATTCGAGTTGACGCTCTGTCACGACCCAGCCGGGAGATATCGCGTTGACGCGAATCCCGTCCTTGCCCCAGTCGCGCGCCAGCGCCTTGGTCAGGCCAAGGATCGCAGCCTTCGCGGCCACATAAGCGGACATATGCGCAGATCCCAGCAACGCGTTGATCGAGCTGAGATTGATAATCGCCCCGCCGCCAGCCTGAGCCATCGCCGGGGCGATGAACCTCGCGGCGTGAAAAACATGGTCCAGATTGACAGCCATCAGCAGTCGCCAGCGATCTGCATCAATTTCCTCGGGCTCGTGACGTTGGTCGTTGGCGACGTTGTTCACTAGCACCGTGATCGGGCCGAGCGCCGCAGCAGCCTCTTCGATGCGAGAGCGAAGCTCATCAGTATCCGTGACGTCGCATCGTCGCGACCAGATGACGGACGATGGTGGGGAATCGTTCGCAGCAAGATCGACGAACGCTACTCTCGCTCCCTGTTCATGAAACGCAGCGACGAAAGCCGCGCCAATGCCAGAGGCGCCGCCTGTGACGAAGACCGTGCGCTCGCTAAGGCTTGGGTAGCTTGCGCTGGCCATCAGTGCGACTCGCGCGTTACCACGCTGCCGCTCGCGCCCACCAGAAAATCGAGATCACAGCCGCGGTCGGCTTGCAGCACGGTCGAGACATAGAGTTGGGCCCAGCCTCGAGCAGGCTTCTCCGGCAGCGTCCATGCGTTACGACGCGCCGCGAGCACATCGTCGGGCACGTCGAGCGACAGACGGCGCGCTGGCCCGTCCAAGCGGATCATGTCGCCATCCTGAACAAGGGCGAGCGCGCCGCCTGCTGCGGCCTCCGGCGCCACATGAAGGATTACAGTCCCATAGGCGGTGCCGCTCATTCGCGCGTCCGAGATTCGAACCATGTCGCGCACCCCTTTTCTCAGGAGCTTTGAAGGCAGCGCCATGTTGCCGACCTCCGGCATGCCTGGGTAACCTTTTGGGCCGCAGCCTTTGAGCACCAAGATGGAGTTCGGTTCGACCGGGAGATCAGGATCATCGATCCGCGCCTTGTAGTCCTCGATGTCTTCGAACACGACCGCAGGCCCAGTGTGCTGAAGGAGCTCCGCCGACGCGGCGCTCGGCTTCAGTATCGCGCCTTGCGGGCAGAGATTTCCCTTGAGAACCCAGACGCCGGACGATGGACTGAACGCCTTGTCGAGATTGGTAATGACCTCGCTGTCAAAGCATTCCGCCGCCGCAGCAATCTCGCCGATGGTCGCGCCGCTCACGGTGACGGCGGATTGGTCAAGACGGTCGCCCAGTTCTCTCATCACCGCAGGGACGCCCCCGGCATAGCAGAACTCTTCCATGAGGAAGCGGCCGGAGGGCATCAAGCTCACCAGAAGCGGCGCCTCGCGGCCGAGGCGGTCAAAGTCGTCTAGCTTGAGCGGCACGCCGAGGCGGCCAGCCAGCGCCAGGAGATGCAAAACCGCATTGGTCGAGCCTCCGATGGCGGCGTGCATTCGGATGCCGTTTTCAAACGCCGTCAGGGTCGCGATCTGGGAAAGGGCGATGTCCTGCCGAACCATTTCCACGATCCGCATACCCGATAGATGAGCCAGCGCGCCGCGTCGCGCGTCGACCGCGGGCAAGGTCGCGTTCTCTGGCAACGCGAGGCCCATCGCCTCGACAATGCTCGCCATCGTGGAGGCGGTGCCCATCGTCATGCAGGTTCCAGCGCTTCTTGACATGCCCGCCTCCGCCGCAAGGAAATCGCGGGCGGGCATGAGGCCAGCGCGAACCTCTTCAGAGAAGCGCCAGACGTCGGTGCCTGACCCAATGCTGCGACCGCGAAACTTGCCGTTCAACATCGGGCCTGCGGATACGACGATCGTTGGCAAGTCCACGCTTGCCGCGCCCATGAGCTGGCCTGGCGTCGTCTTATCGCAACCGCCGAGCAGCACCACCCCGTCAATCGGATTTGCACGGATGGATTCCTCGACCTCCATCGCCAGAAGGTTCCGAAATAGCATTGCAGTCGGCCGCATCTGAGTTTCGCCGAGCGCCATAACGGGGAATTCGAGCGGCAGACCGCCCGCCTCCCACACCCCCCGCTTCACGTGTTCGGCAAGTTGACGCAGGTGGTTGTGACAGGGGGCCAGCTCTGACCATGTGTTGCACAAGCCGATAATCGGTCGGCCATCGAAAACATGGGACGGCAGTCCTTGGTTCTTCATCCAGGAACGGTGGATGAAGCCGTCTCGGTCCAACTTTCCGTAGGTCAGGGTGCTTCGCCTTGGGCGCGACCGTGGTTCGGACAAGGCTCATCTCCTGGCGCCGCGGACTCGCCGAAAAGTAATTAACACAAAATTCAGCAAAAGGTTCCAGTCTCCTCCGAGAATCGTTACATCCTTCGGCGGGCAACACGGGTAAAACGAGATGTCAGGGTTGAGTTATCTCGACGTCTACAACGTTCCTGAGCATCAGGCGGGCGATGATGTGGTCGGCGTGGGCGATCTTGTGCGCACGAGCGACAACCACTTTCCGCACTACCGCGTTATTGCGATCCATCAAGATAAAGTCTGGGTTCGCAATGTCGAAACGGGCGCTGACGGACTGACGACCCTCACGCGATGTCGCAAGATCAACGGCTAATTGCAGTCAATTATTGAACCGATGCCCCTCGCGCGCGTTCCTGCAGTTCAGGGATTGAACAGGAGCGCGGGATAACCTTCATGTTCGCTACCGGGATCGAGAATTCGATCCCACGGATAGACAACGGTCGCACGCGCGTCGACCAGATGGAATCCTGCGGCCATTACCAGCACTGGCGCACCGACTTCGATCTCGTCGAGGAGCTCGGTCTGAGCTTCCTTCGATACGGCCCGCCGCTGCACAAGACCTGGCTAGGCTCGGGAAAGTACGACTGGTCATTCGCAGATGAGACGTTCGCCGATCTGCGGCGTCGGGGCATCGTTCCGATCGTCGATCTCTGTCATTTTGGCGTGCCCGACTGGATCGGCGACTTCCAGAATCCCGAATTTGCGCGCCAGTTCGGCGACTATGCGCAAGCCTTCGCCTGTCGCTACCCGTGGGTCCAGCTCTACACGCCCGTGAACGAGATGTTCATCTGCGCGCAGTTCTCGGCCATGTTCGGGTGGTGGAACGAACAAGGGCGTACGGACCGAACCTTCGTCACGGCGCTCAAACACATCGTGAAAGCCAACGTGCTTGCGATGATGGAGATATTGAAGGTCAGGAAAAACGCAATCTTCATCCAGAGCGAGTCGTCGGAGTATTTCCACGCGGAAACCCCCTCCGCCATCAAGCCGGCGGAGATCTTCAATGCAAAGCGCTTCCTCTCGCTCGACCTCAATTACGGTCACCGCGTCGACAGCGAAATGTACGAGTATCTGTTCGACAATGGCATGACCCGCGAGGAGTATCATTTCTTCCTCGGCAATGCGGTTCGGCACCATTGCATCCTAGGCAATGACTACTATTGGACAAACGAGCACCGAGTTGCGGCCGACGGCGGCTCAAGCGCCTCGGGAGAGATCTTCGGGTACAGCGAGATCACGCGCCAATATTACGCGCGCTACCGGCTACCCGTCATGCACACGGAGACGAATCTCGTCGAAGGACCCATGGGCGACGAGGCCGTGAACTGGTTGTGGAAGCAATGGGCGAATGTCCTCCGTGTGCGCAACGATGGCGTACCAACAGTTGGCTTCACCTGGTATTCATTGACCGATCAGATGGACTGGGACACGGCGCTGCGCGAAAAGAATAACCGGGTGCATCCGGTTGGACTTTATGATCTCAATCGCGAAATACGCGCGGTTGGCAGATGCTACAAACAGCTCATCTCAGCCTGGCGGGACGTGCTGCCAACGCAGTCCGTTTGCCTTCAAGTTCCCCTGGACTTACCGGCGTCGCCGCGCCCGGAGCGCCAAGCGCTTGCGAACGCTGACCAAAGTCAGTAATGCGAAATTGAAACTGGTGGAGCTAGGCGGAATCGAACCGCCGACCTCTTGAATGCCATTCAAGCGCTCTCCCAACTGAGCTATAGCCCCAACTTGCGCAACCGCGATCAGCGGGCGTTGGACTGCAATTGCCTTGAGGGCGACTGCATTTGGGAGCCGGAACCTAGCGGCGGCATGGGCGGCGCGCAAGCGCTATCCCAAGCAGCCCAGACGCCAGCAGACACGAACGAACCGTCAGACGTCCTCCTCGTCGTCGCCGCCTACTATGCCGACAACGCCGTCATCGTCGTCTTCATCGTCTTCAAGCAGGGTGTCATCGACGTCGTCGTCTTCGATTTCGAGTTCGATATCCTCGATGTCTTGGATGTCTTCGCCCTCAGCGTCCCCGGACTCTTCATCGAGGCCGGCTTTACGCTTGCTCTTGGCGGCGCGGGCTTCCTTGTCGGCGGCCTCGAGCGAGGTTTCCGCAGCGGGCTTCGGCACGGCTGCAGCGGCGCGGGCTTCATCCGTCGGCTCATCCTCGCGGCGCGCCCGGCGCGGCTTCAGGAGCGCTTCAGGAGTGAAGTCCGTTTCGCATTTCGGACAATGCGCAGGGTCTTTGTTGAGGTCGTAAAAACGCGCGCCGCAATTCGGGCAGTCGCGCTTTACGCCGAGTTCTGGTCTGGTCACGGTTTCTCGCTTTCTCAGCGGTCAGGAGGGAAAGTCGGCTCTGTTGCCACGCTCATGGGGCGCTGTCAAAAGGAATGGCGGCCGTCGCCGCAAGAGGACCCGCCACCATGCCCGATCTTACCGCCGGTGAAGGCGCTCATCTTTCGCGCAGCGTTCGTAACGCGAGGCCCCCTGCGTTGAAAGGCCCTCTCGTCGCCCGCCCTTCGAGCGCATTGACGGGATCGGTTGAGGCGCCGGGCGACAAGTCAATCTCACACCGCGCCTTGATCCTCGGGGCCCTCGCCGATGGCGTCACCGAAATTACCGGTCTTCTGGAAGCCGAGGACGTGCTGCGCACGGCTGGCGCCATGCGCGCGCTCGGCGCCGTCATCGAACGAGATATGACCGCCGATGCGCCCGGGCCGGATGCGGCGCCAGCCCCCGTCTGGCGCGTCACCGGCGCCGATTGGGGCGCGCGGTGGCGCGCGCCGGAACGCGCGCTCTATTTCGGTAATGCGGGGACCGGCTGCCGCCTGTCTTTGGGCGCTGTCGCGGGCGCGCTGTCCGCCGGCTCCGCGTCACGCGGCGGCGCAGCCGCAACCGTCGTCTTCGACGGCGACGGCAGCCTGCGTGGCCGTCCGATGGGGCGGATTGCTGCTCCATTGGTCAAAATGGGCGCAAAGATCGAGATGCGGTCGGGGCTGTTGCCGGCGACGCTTTCGGCGGCCCCGCTTGAGGGGATCGAATTCGAACTGCCCGTAGCCTCAGCGCAGATCAAATCCGCCGCACTGCTGGCCGGGCTTGGCGCGGAGCGGCCGACAACCATCATCGAGCCGAGCCCCAGCCGGGACCATACCGAGCGCATGCTGCCCGCCTTTGGCGGGGAGATATCGGTCGAGGCGAACGTCGACGGGGCGCGGCGGATTACGATTGCGGGAAAGCAAAAATTGCGGGCGGCAAAGATTGAAACGCCCGGCGACCCCTCGTCGGCAGCCTTCCTCATCGCCGCAGCGCTGATAACGCCGGCTTCCGACCTGACGGTGCGCAATGTACTCGTCAATCCGCTGCGCACAGGGTTCTTCACGACACTGAGGGAGATGGGCGCCGATATCGCCTTCACCAATGAACGGCTAGCCGGCGGGGAGCCTGTCGCCGACATTCGCGCCCGCGCGTCTCGCTTGTCTGGCGTCGCCGTACCGGCCTCGCGCGCGCCATCGATGATCGATGAATACCCGATCCTCGCGATTGCAGCTTCCTTCGCCGACGGGGATGTCTACATGCCCGGCCTGCAGGAACTGCGCGTCAAGGAAAGCGACCGTCTGGCGGCGATCGAGGCGGGTCTGAAAGCCAACGGCGCCGAAACCGACAGCGGCCCGGACTGGCTGCGCGTATGCGGAACAGGACGGC
>CAZSBU010000068.1:0-11834 GCA_964605055.1 uncultured Caulobacterales bacterium
GGACTGGGTCCCGTTCCGGGGCGTTGCTGCTCACATCCTGTGGACGTACTACGCTCACCTTAAGGGGCGCACGCCCATTTGATGGCGCTTCGGCTTTGGGCGCTGTTGCATTTCAAACGACAAGGCCTAGTCTTTAGTGGGTTCCCTTTATAATCAAATCTTTTGGCCGGGCAGGAGCAGATATGCGGGATTTGAAGCGTATGGCGGGGGTTATGGCGGCGCTTGCGGGCGGCCTTGCTGCTTCGGGTTGCGGCGAACAGACGTCGGGAACCGCGACTGATCCGTCAGTTCAAGGAGCCGGCGCCGTGGCGGAAATTGCCTATCCTGCAACGAAGACGGTCGACGTTAGCGACGACTATCATGGGGTTGCCGTCGCCGATCCCTATCGCTGGCTTGAAAACGATGTGCGAGTTGACGCTGACGTCGCCGCATGGGTCGAAGCGCAGAACTCCGTCACTTTTGACTACCTGAAGGCATTGCCGGGCCGTGAAGCCATTGCGTCGCGGATGACGCAATTGCTTGATTACGAGCGCTATGGTCTGCCTGACAAAGAAGGCGGCAGGTATTTCTACTCCAAGAATGATGGCCTGCAGAACCAAGCCGTTTTTTACGTGGCCGACGAAGCTGGTGACGACGGGCGCGTGCTGATCGATCCCAATGCATGGGCGAGCGACGGCACTGTGGCGCTCGCCGGGACGTCGCCGTCGCCGGATGGATCAAAGGTCGCTTATCTCATTCAGGACGGCGGTTCAGACTGGCGGATTATCGAAGTTCTCGATGTCGCCACGGGCGAAAAAACCGCCGATCGCGTTGAATGGGTGAAATTCTCAGGTCTGTCATGGGCCAAGGACGGATCCGGATTCTATTACTCTCGCTATCCGGAAACGAGTGCTGAGGAAAAATTCACCAGCCTGAACCTCAACCAGAAAGTCTATTTCCACCGACTCGGCATGCCGCAATCCGACGATCGAGTAATTGTCGAGGACCCTGCGCGTCCAAAAGTCGGCTGGGGCGTTAGCGTGTCCGAAGATGGTCGGTATCTCGCCGTTTACGGTTCCGAAGGCACCGACGGCAACGGTCTCAGCTTCATCGATTTGGCGAACCCCGATCGGGGTCGGGTCATCGCCGTTGATCATTTCGACAACAATCACAGCGTCATCGGTTCGGTTGGCTCGACATTCTTCGTACGGACAGACCTTGGCGCTCCCAACCACCGCATTGTCGCGGTAGATTTCGCCAATCCAGGACCGGACTCATGGCGTGATATCATCCCTGAAGGGCGCTTTCCGATCGATGGCGCTTCGTTCGTGGGCGGCAAGCTGATCGTTCAGTATCTGGAAGATGCTAAGTCAGTCGTCCGCGTGCATGAACCTGACGGGACGTTCGTGCGCAACGTTGATCTTCCGGGCATCGGTTCTGTCAGCGGTTTCGGCGGAAAGTCAGACGACGTCGAGACGTTTTATACATTCTCATCGTTCAATCAGCCCGGCGCGACCTATCGCTATGACGTTGCCACCGGCGAAAGCGTCATACACCGGGCGCTAGAGTTATTGTTTAATCCGGATGATTATGTCGTTGAACAAACGTTCTTCGACTCGACTGGCGGCGTTCGCGTGCCGATGTTCATCGTTCACCGTAAGGATATAACGCCGAATGGCGCACGCCCGGCGTTGCTCTACGCCTATGGCGGATTTAATATTTCACTGACGCCTTCATTTTCGGCGACGCGCCTTCAATGGATGGAAATGGGCGGCGTTTTCGCGCTTGCCAACATCCGCGGCGGTGGTGAGTACGGTCGCGACTGGCATGATGGCGGCCGTCTCACGAACAAGCAGAATGGTTTCGACGATTTCATCAACGCTGCCGAGGCGCTCGTCGACCTTGGCTGGTCCACGCAGCAGAATATCGCGATCCAAGGCGGGTCAAACGGCGGTCTTCTTGTCGGCGCCGTTGTCAATCAGCGCCCGGATCTCTTTGGCGCGGCGTTGCCAGCCGTCGGCGTCATGGATATGGTTCGTTTCAATCAGTTCACGGCTGGGCGCTTCTGGGTTGATGATTATGGCGATCCAGCGAACGAAGCGGATTTTCGAACCCTCTATGCCTATTCGCCCTATCACAACATCCGTAGTGGCGGAAAATCCCCCGCCGTACTGGTGACAACGGCGGACACTGACGACCGCGTTGTCCCTGGTCATTCGTTTAAATATATCGCAGCGCTTCAAGCAGCAGAGACAGGCTCGCAGCCAAAGCTGATCCGCATTGAGACGCGCGCGGGTCACGGGGCGGGTACGCCAATCTCAAAAGTCATCGAGGCGACTGCTGATCAGTGGGCGTTTATCGCCCATCACACCGGCCTTGCTCCGCAGGACGCGGCGAGCGCCGGCGCGGCGGCATCCGGTTCGCCGGAATAGGTCTATTGCGACAACTCGTTGTCTGGGGTCCGCAACTCCTTGGGGTGAGAGGCGCTCTGACGCAGCCTCCGCCCCCATATGATGTATGGCGATCGCGAAAATTTCTGCGAAACTGTCAACGTTATGTCACGGGGAATCAGATAGACATTCCCTAGGTGAGGCTCGTGGCGGGGCCTCCGTTAGTAGGAGGACCGACGTTCAGTTACGAACGCGAAACCCCGGCGGCGCCCAACGCCTTTGCTTGTACGCAGCCTCGCTTTGCGCGCGCGACCACTGATTTTACGGACCTTCTACTCCACGATACCAATGTTTCGGGAGCGGGGCGAAAATGCAGGTGATACGTAACGCGCCTGACGGCTGTCCCGCCCTCGTTTTGAACGCCGATTTCCGGCCTCTCAGCTATTTCCCTCTGTCGCTGTGGTCTTGGCAAGACGCGCTAAAAGCAGTTTTTCTCGATCGGGTCGATGTGGTCGCTCAGTACGAGACGACGGTTCGGTCAACGAGCTTTGAGATGCGATTACCTTCGGTCGTGTCGCTCAAGACCTACGTGAACCATGCACGAACGCCAGCTTTCACCCGCTTCAATGTGTTCCTGCGCGACTCTTTCAGTTGCCAATACTGCGGATCGAGCGACCGCGATCAACTTACCTTCGACCACGTCACGCCACGCTCTCGCGGTGGCCGTACAACGTGGGAAAACATTGTGGCGGCGTGCAGCCCTTGCAATCTTCGCAAGGGAGGGAGGTTGCCGCGCGACGCCAAGATGTTCCCTGCGCGCGCGCCAGTCAGGCCAAGCATGTTTGAGTTGAACGAACGCGGCAGGGCTTTCCCGCCGCACTACCTGCACGAGAGCTGGCAGGATTTTCTCTATTGGGATTCCGAACTCGAGCCCTGATCGCGTGTTTCAGCATATAGGCGTATCAGGCGGCATCTGTCCTTTAGATTGTTCTTATGCTCCCGGTGGCCTAACACTGTTGGCTAGGGCTATGATATTCGCTCAGGGCAAGATGGAGGGAAAACGCCATGTGCGGTTACGATCATAAAATTGATCAAAGCGCGAGCGAGCCAGAAGTCTTCACGCTTTCGCGCCGTGACATCGTGCGGGGACTCGCGGCAGGCAGCATTGTCGTTCTGGCGCCCGGGTGCGCTTACAATGAAGAGTTGGGGCGCAGCCAGCTTTTGTTTGTCTCATCGGGACAAATGGCGCAGCTTGGGGCGTCAGCCTGGACGGACCTCAAAAAGCAGCAACGGGTATCGACCAATACTCGCTACACCTCTCGCGTTCAGCGCGTCGCGCCGAAAATCATCGCCGCGTCCGGCGGCAACCCCGCCGAGTGGGACGTGCAGGTGTTCGATTCCAAAGACCTCAACGCATTCGCGTTGCCGGGCAACAAAGTCGGCTTCTACACCGGCATTCTTGACCTGATGGAGAATGACGACCAGATCGCCGCCGTGATGGGCCATGAGGTTGCGCACGTCGTCTATAACCATTCGGGCGAACGATACAGCCAGTCGACGTTGGCCCAGACGGGATTGACCGTCGCGCAGGTGGCCGTATCGGGGAACCAGTATCAGAACCAGATCTTGGGCGTACTCGGTCTTGGAGCCAGCCTTGGTGTGATCCTGCCGTTTTCGCGCAAGCACGAGCTGGAGGCTGACAAATTTGGTCTTCGCTACATGAATCGGGCCGGGTACAACCCTAACGAAACGATCCGCTTCTGGACCAAGATGGCCTCTCAAAAAGGCGGCGGCGGACCGCCGGAAATCCTATCGACCCATCCGGCCGATGCGACGCGCATCGCCCAACTGCAGAGGGAAATAGCGTTGCTCTAGCCCAAGCGGACATTGCCTTGGCGCGGGTTGCAAAGCCTTGAGCCCACGACTAGGTTCCCGCCTCGCGCGCGGTCTCAGGCCCGCACATGCGCCGCCTTAGCTCAGTTGGTTAGAGCGCTAGATTGTGGATCTAGAGGTCGCTGGTTCGAGACCAGCAGGCGGTACCACTCCTTAACCGACTAAAACTTCCTTTTACATTGCTCCTGACCCAACAGGACAGTCAGGTGTCGCCAAATGACCGACCCGCGTCGGCGACCTCATGTCCATCAGCCATTGATTTTCCCCCGCCGCGCGATTTCGCGGGCGTGCATTCCCGGCATTGGGCGCGGGGCGATCCACAATGGACAAGGTGGATCGAATGGATCGACCTCTTTTGCTTTTGCACGGCCCGCCCTCCAACTGTCACCGACAATAGTGCGACCGCCGCAGGGGGTGGGGGATAACTTTTTCGGCCTTATAACGCAGATGTGACCCGCGGACGCCATGGCCATGGGGTTCCATGTCATCGCCCACTGTTCAGTCGCCGGACTCGTTTGAGCATTTCGAACTCGCCCCGCATAATCGACTTGCCGTCCTCAATATTTTTCACGCGACCCATCTGCTTCCGGAACCATCATCGATACGCCGCGGTCTTCGGGGTGGTCGTCAAGCGCACGCTCTGTCGAATTGACGCGAACGCGCTCGGAGAAGTAAGCGCTAGAGCCGTCGTCAACAGCGGCGACGAACAGAACCGTGTCGCCTTCGACATTATCCGGGACGCGAACTTCGGTCTCAAAGCGCCCGGACGAGTCAGTTCTGATTGCCGAGATTTTCATCAGCGTGTCCCGGCTCGGCCCGCCATAGATTGCCACCACCGTGTTCGGCGGAAAGCCAATGGCCGAAAGTGAGACAGCATCATTCCGGTTAACATCACTATTGGTTGCTGTCAGCGTGGCGGCAGATAATGGCTCGCTGCGGCGCTCCAGCAGACCTGGGATGGATTCGTAATCGCTCCTTGAAATCCCACGGCTCTCTTCGGCGAATTCCACCTTATATGCGGTTTCGCTCACATAGACCTCGTTTCCGCGTTGCATGCCAAAATAGGCTTCGCTGTTCTGATAATCGTCCGGCAGGCGGATGATTTCATTGATGTCGCCACGCGCGTCGGCTTCTATCGTGCGAATTTCTGAAAGCCTGTCGCGATGGTCTCCATAAAGAATGACGACCCGCTCACGGTTGCCAAAATCGCTCCCAACTAATCTGATGTCCCCATCGCGGGGCCCGCGAACTGGCGAAAAGGACACGGATGGGCGCCGATCATCAAGCAAGGGCTCGCTATCCGCGCTGTCGTCAGCTTGGCCAGAATGCGATGCGGTGCGTGCGTATTCCGGAAGATAAACTCGATCGCCTATTTCAAGATTGCGGGGACGGACGTCGGGATTGAGCGTGACGATGTCCGGCACGGAGACATTGTATCGCGCAGCAATGTCGCCGAGCGTGTCCCCTCGCTGCACCAGATGAAAATAGCCGCTTTGATTGTCGCCGCGCGCATTTGCATTGCGCTGATATGAACCGTCGTCAGCACCGTCGTCAAAACTGGCGTCAATGCCGGGATTAACCGGCTCGGTGCGGTCGAAATTTTGCGCATACCCTGCATAGATATTGGCGCGCTGTTCCGGGATGTAGAATTGTTGGCCAACAGCGAGATACCGCAGATCGCCAATGTCAGGGTTGGCGGCAATGATGGACGCAACGGATACATCACAATACTCGGCAAGATCCGATAACGTTTCGCCACGGTTTATTCTTACGGCGCGCTCACAATTGCCGTCGAGTTGTTCGGCGCGATCGGGGGAATACATTCGGTGGGCCTCTCGAGCAGCGTCGATCCCGCGACCTGCACCGCTGTATGGAAAATAGTCGGCGCCACCGATGTTTGAGCCCTCGGATTGTGCGGGAGAATAATTGCCTGAATTTCTGAACCGATCGTCGTTCGCGTAAGTTGCGCAGCCGACAGATGCGAGTGCGAGGATGCTGGTGGCGCCGGTTTGCTTAATGCGTTTCAAAGTGAAGTTTACGGGCTGACTCATACAAAACTCCCTGCCGGTGTGAACGCCGGCAACTGGTCGCCCTCCACCTTAAAAACGAATTTGTTGGAGTTTTGTTCCGCTTACAGTCCAGCGGGGTACGGATGATATTTCTGTAACGCGCAAGATTTGCGCGCGAGGTTTGCTCCTCACAGCTGCGAGTGCATTCGCTCGTCGCCTCAGGCGGGCATTCGCCCGTTTGCGGCGCGGGTATTCTTGTCTGCTTCAACGGCCAGCATCGCAGCGCCAACTGCAGTAGCGACCCCGAGCATGGTAATTGGGCGGCGCGCGACAAGACCAATGAAAGCGGTACGCGCGACCTCATTCAATTTGGATGAAACAATCGAGCTGGTGGCTTTGGAGATCGCTTGATCCGGCTCCCTGGCGTCGATTTTCTCGGCAGCAGTAGCCGTTTCGGTATCAGTCTCTGAGTTCCGGCCAAAGAAGACATAGGACCCGATAAGCAGCGTTGCCCCGATCAGGATTGCGGCCGCGCCTTCGCTCATCCATCTGCTAAGTTCGGACTGGATGCCGATGCACACAAAGGCGACCCCGATGAAGGCTAATCCGCCGAACGTGACGGCGGTTTTCACCGCCGTCATTGCGGGCGCGCCGACATGTTTCATCAAAGTGGCTTTAATGGGCGGCGCCATTGCTATCTCCGGAACATCATGAGCGAGAGAAGAGCGCCGGCCGCTATCGCGATGCCGATAGATGCGACGGGTTGGTCAGCGACCCTTCTGCGAAGAATGGCTGCGCCGTCGGCATAAAACGCCTTCATGTCTTTTGTGACTTCGTCCGTTTTGTCCTGCAAATCATGGAGGACATCCTTGCCCTTCTCCATTGCCGAAGTCCCGACGTCATGAATGACGTTATCTACCTTTTCCGCCATTCCTTTGGCAGAGCCGCCACGGCCGTTCGTGTCTCCTTCGAATTTTTTATCGGTCGGTTTATCCGTTGGTGTTGTGTATTGCATGGTAAATCTCCTGGGCACGCGCGGGTGTGCCGGTTGCTGCACGGAGATAACGCCTCTCACGGGCATTCGTTCCCTCGAGTGGAAATCATTCCGGAACCGATTGAGCGTCGCGGCGTTCCGGCCGGTCAAAACTCATCGGGTAAAAAACCATTGAGAAAAACCTCGATCCAACAGGCCGGGACCTGGCTCTAAGCATGACCTTTGAAAGCGTATTGGCATTGCGGCTGATCGAGGCCATCGCTTGCTGGATCGCCGGCGTCCTCGGAAACTATTTTGGTCTTCTTGGCGGCATCGCTATAGGCATTCCCGGCGCGGTCATTGGCGGGTGATTTTCTGGTGGGCTTGGCAATTTGACCGGAACGGAGAACCTCGGCTCGATCACCGGCGGCGCTGACGCACTGTTGTCCATTTTTCGCCTCATCCGGCGCGCTGGGTCGCATCAAGGCGGCGGCTTGTTTCTCGCGTTGAAACTTTGCGTAGACGCCGCTCTGAATGACCGGGGCCAACTCGGACGGGATGCGCACGCCTTGGCTGTCGGCGGCTTCCAATAGCCGCGACCGGGCGCGCGATAGACGTGAGCGGACGGTCCCGGTCGGGATTGCCAGTTTTTTAGCGGCCTCGCGATATTTCAATCCTTCGAAGGCGATCATCAAGATCACTTTTTGATCGTTTGCGGAAAGCGTACTCAAAGCTCCGATAACGGATTTATATTGCAGCTTGATGTCCTGCTCGGCGTCGACCGCGCCCCATCCTGCATGGGCGTCATCAAGGAGCACATCTACGCCGCGAGACTTCCGCTTTCTGATTTCATTCAGAAACAAGCGACGACAGATCGTTGTCAGCCACGCACGCAGATTGACGCCGTCAAACAGATGCGACTTGTTCAACGCCCTCTCCACACAGTCCTGAACGAGGTCGAGCGCCTGGTCGTTATTTCGGGTGAGGGAGTTTGCGTAGCGATAGAGCCCGGGAAGGCACGTCTCTAGCTCGGCTGGATCTAGATGGCTCATAAAATGCCTCCTGTTTCGGATCGTCGCAGCGTCGGCGACTTGTTCAAGGAGAGGCGCGTTGCGGTCCGCCATAGGCAGCGCATGACGGTGCAGAACGCCTGACCTCTCACCGCATTTGTTAACCTTTGCGATGGAGCCGGGGGAGGATCGGATGTTACCCAATCGCGGGTATCGAGCTGGCTTTCCGGCTTCGCGGCGAGGGGCTTGCGACGGCGCGGCTGCGATCATTTTTAATCCGTCCGTTAACGGATGTTAATGGCGTAATCGCTGGAATGAGTAGATTCCGAGACTGTTTGCTCGTGTTAACCGCTGATACGTTTTTTACTGCGGCGCCCACCGCAACTGGCGGTAACTGTGATGCATGGCACGCTCTCGCCCATCATGCTTCGCTAACGCCAAAGAGCCGCTGACCCCACTTAGTGGGGTCAGCGGTTTTTCCGTAAACGGACTGATTGAATCCTTCAGGACCATTCATCGCTGTCGATGGCGTCGCTATCCCGCCAGATGGCGACGGCGCATCGCAGAGTATCACGATTGAATTAAGGGTCGCCTCGAATTGGCCGAGGTTGCTTTAGGCCGTGGTTGCATTACGACGGGCGCCGGGCAAAAATACCCCGTGACTGACTGCGTTACACGGGGCAGCGAGCTGGCAGTCACGGGGCTTTCTTCGGAACCTCCCCCAGGCAGACGTTCCAAAGGTTTCGATTGCAGGAACCACGGTAACGCTGGGCAGCAAGAGCCGTAAGCCCTCAATCGATTCAAACCCGCGGCGAGAGAGACGCGGCGGGCAGGCTGGCTGACGCAACAGGCTACAGCCGACAATAAGATAAGCTGCGTCGCGGTGCGGCGCGAGGCTCGGAAACTACTCAAGAATTAAGAACCGGGCTTTAGCGATTGAAAACAACGATTAATCGTATTTCTTCGCGTGGTTGTGTTAAGTACAGACGTAAATCACCAATATTTGGGAGCATTCGAGACGCGAGTGAACACGATATCGACGGCAAGTCATGCGAATGGCGTTAATAAATCACCCGGCCGACAAACCCCGCCGGCAGGTGTCGTAAAGCGCCCGAAGAAAAAAAATCGCAAACTCATCGTCGTAGGGATTGGCGCTTCCGCTGGCGGCCTCGACGCTTGCCGCCGATTGATAGCCGATCTGCCGGTCGGGGCCGGCATGGCGTTTATATTGGTGCAGCATCTCGACCCGACGCACGAAAGCATGATGGTCGACCTGCTTACACCGCACACGCAATTAAAGGTGCGGCAAGCGACGGACGGGATGCCTATCGAGCCGGATTGCTTCTACGTAATCCCGCCCGGTGTGTACCTTTCGACGAAAGACGGAGCGTTGCGGCTCTCAAGTCCGAAAGCGCATCACGGGGCGAGGCTTCCTTTTGACTTTCTGCTGCGGTCCATGGCGGAGGACTGCGACGCGCCGCCAATCTGCGTCATTCTCTCAGGTACGGGCGCTGACGGAAGCCTGGGGCTTCGCGCGATCAAGGAAAAAGGCGGCTTGGTCATCGTGCAGGACCCAGACGAGGCGGCCTTTGATGGCATGCCTCGCAGCGCGATCATGACGGGCAGCGTCGATCTCGTCCTTCCGATCGCCAAGATCGCGAGCGCTCTTACGCAGCGCGACCAGCAAAAAAGCGAAACGCCGGCCCAGCATGGTTCAACGCCCGTCGTCGTGGAATGGGAATTCCCCGACGAGATCATTGAAATGCTGCGCACGCGGACGGCGCACGATTTCTCGCTTTACAAAAAGGGAACTCTTCTGCGGCGCCTCGAACGCAGAATGGGAATGCTGTCGATGGGGTCCGGCGATATTGGAAAATATCTCGACTTATTGCGCCGCGACAACGCCGAACTGGAACAGCTCGCCGCCGAAATGCTGATCAACGTGACCAGCTTTTTCCGTGACGCGAACGTCTTCGACTTCCTGTCCGAAAACATCGTTCCGGAAATGATCCGCGAGGCGTCCGCCGACCAACCGATCAGGATTTGGGTGGCGGGATGCAGCTCCGGCGAAGAGGCCTATTCTCTCGCCATGCTGTTTCGCGAGCAGCTCGAAGCGAGCGGCCTCAACATCAAACTTCAGATTTTTGCCTCTGACGCAGACCCGGACGCTGTCGCGCGGGCCCGGGAAGGCATTTATCCAGAGTCGATATCCGCGGATGTGGCCACCCATCGCCTCAGCCGCTTCTTCAGCAAGGAAGATGGCGGGTACCGGGTTTCGCCTGACCTGCGCTCGTCGGTCATCTTTACGGTGCAGGATGTTCTGAGCGATCCGCCTTTCTCGCGCCTCGACATGGTTTGCTGCCGGAATTTGATGATCTATCTCGGGCCGGATGCGCAAGCGAAAGTAACCTCGTTATTCGACTTCGCGCTGAGAAAGGGTGGCGTGCTTGTTCTTGGCACGTCCGAAACGCTGAATTCAGAGGAAGGGCGTTTTGAGACGCTGTCGAAATCCGGTCGCGTTTTCCGCAAAGTCGGACGCGGACGGCCGGCGAGGTTCGGTTATTCGACCTACCAGATCGAAAGCGACAGAAAAGAGCCGCCGAATGGCCTTGCCGCTGCGGCAGATCGCGATAGCGCCTACGCCGATCTGTGCGCCGGAATCATCAGCGAGAGTTACGCGCCCGCCGCGGTTCTGGTCGACCGGAAATTCAAATGCCTCTATTTCATCGGCCCCATTGGTCGCTATCTAAAGGTCGGAGCGGGCCAGCCTACGACCGACCTGCTGGCGATGACGCAGTCAGATATGCGCGCCAGATTGCGGGCGATCGTTCACAAGGCAACCGAGGAAGGGGCGCGCGTATCCTCCCCCGGCATGAAAGCGGGCAGCGCGGATAACGCCAGCGCCTTCCGGCTTGAGGCCCATCCGGTCACGCATGGCGACCTCGATCTGATCTTGATCTGATTCATTGAGGAGCCGGCAACGGCTGCTGCGCGCAATGGTCAGCCGGAGCCAAAGGACAGCGCGCGCGTCGCCGATCTCGAAATGGAGCTGGAGGCGACGCGCACCGAGCTTCTTGGCGCGATCAGAAATCTCGAAATTTCCGGCGAGGAACAGCGCGCGATCCATGAGGAAGCGCTTTCGGTCAACGAGGAATTCCAGTCGACCAACGAAGAATTGCTGACCTCGAAGGAGGAACTTCAGTCCCTCAATGAGGAACTGACAGCATTGAACACGCAATTGCACGAAGCGCTCGATCTGCAACGCACAACCTCGAACGATCTCGAGAATGTGCTGAACAGCACGGATGTCGCGACGTTATTTCTCGATACGGATCTCAATATCCGGTTTTTCACGCCGGCGACACGCCTGATGTTCAACGTCATTCCCGGCGATATCGGACGGCCGCTTGCGGACCTCAGCGCGCTTGCCCCTGACCCGCATCTCCTTTCCGACGCGCGGGCAGTGCTGCAACAGCATGACGCGATCGAGCGCGAAATCCGGTCGGAATCGGACAGCTTTTACATTCGGCGCATGTTGCCGTACCGAACGCGCGAGTCCGGCAAAGATCGCGTCGCCGGC
>CAZSBU010000069.1:0-412 GCA_964605055.1 uncultured Caulobacterales bacterium
GCCTCCGACATTATGCCCGAGATCGAGGCGGCGCTCGCCCAGCGCGGCGTTGATCCGTCATCGGAAATCACGCTCGCCGATCCTGACGCGCCGATCTTGGTTCCGGTGGATGAGGTGATTACCTTTTCGAACGTCAGCTATAATCCAGCCAGTGGGCGCTTTGTCCTTCGTCTCGACGGACAACCGCCCTCGGCGATCGCAGGGGTCGCGCGCCTGCGCCAGCGGGCGGCGGTCGCGACCCGACTGATCGCGCGCGGCGAGACCATCGGCGCCGAAGATATTGACTGGGCGGACGCGCTGAACCCATCGGCAAGCCCGCTCGCAGTGCGCGAGGAGGAGATCATTGGCAAGATCGCGCGTCGACCGCTTGCGGCGGGCGAGAGTCAGAGTCAAGGCCTCCATCGCCCTCGAA
>CAZSBU010000069.1:422-1205 GCA_964605055.1 uncultured Caulobacterales bacterium
GGAGGTGATCCACTCGCGCACGGGCAGAAAGCTCCGCTTGCGGCGGGCGCACCGGTTCGTCTCTCGGATGTCGCCGCGCCGATCCTCGTGCGCCGGGGCGACACGGTGACGATGGTGCTTGAATCGCCCGGCATTCGCCTGACGCAGCAGGGCGTCGCGGTGACCGAAGGCGGCGCGGGCGATCTCGTCGAAATCCGCAATCTTGCTTCGGATCGCATAATCAAGGCCGTCGTCGTGGCGGAGCGTCTCGCGCGCCTGCCCGGCCGCACTGCGCAAGGATTTTAGTCGATGAAACAGCCGAACCGTTCATTCGTCGGCCTTGCGCGGCTTGTCCGGCGCGGCGCCCTCGCCGCCGCCGTTCTGTCGCTCGCAGCCGGCTGCGCGGCCGGGGAGCGCCTGCGCAATATCGGGCAGGCTCCGCCGCTGTCGCCCACTGAAGGCCCGACAGGCCTGCATGGCGGCCGGAATGTTGCGTTCCCGATGCCGGCGACGCCGACAGAGGAGGGGTATCCGAGTTCGCTCTGGCGCCCCGGCGCACGCTCTTTCTTCAAGGATCAGCGCGCGAGAACGCGCGGCGACATTCTGACGGTCGTCATCGACATCAATGATGAAGCGCGCCTGCGCAATGCGACCCAACGGCGTCGCGACTCCGGCGAGACCGCGCAATTACCGGCCTTTGGCGGCCTGGAGCAAAAACTCGTCGAATTATTGCCCGACGGCGCAAACGCCGCCCAACTTGTCGATCTTTCGTCCGCATCGAATGTTCGGGGACAGGGGGATATC
>CAZSBU010000069.1:1215-11699 GCA_964605055.1 uncultured Caulobacterales bacterium
ATATCGACCGCCGCGAGAACGTGACGCTGACCGTCGCCGCGATCGTCACCGACGTCTTGCCAAACGGCACGCTAGTGATCGCCGGAAAACAGGAAGTACGGGTCAATTTCGAGGTCAGGGAGCTGACGGTCACTGGCGTCATTCGACCGGAAGACATTTCGAACGCTAATGAAATCCGCCACACGCAGATCGCGGAAGCGCGCGTGTCTTACGGCGGCCGCGGACAGCTCACCGATGCTCAGCAGGCGCGTTACGGCCAGCAGCTTTACGAGATCCTCTTCCCGTTCTGATCGAGCCTGCCCGCAACGCGTTGCATGAATGGTCGGACGACAAGAAACAGATCATAGGTCCTGTTGGCGACCCATCGAACGCCCGGCAAGAGAATCAACTGGCCAGCCCAGCGAAACCCGGGCAGCGTTAGCCAGAGCGCGCCAAAAGCATCAGCCCCCGACAGAAGCGTCCCATCAGCGTTTCGCACATGGAACCGGCGCATGGCGTCGTCGCGATTGAGGCCCGGCCCGAGCGATTGAGGCCCCGCCGCGCATACATCGACCCACTCAACAGCGTCGGCCCCTTTGCGATCTCGGTAAAACGAGATCTCGCGGCGACATAAGGGGCATGCCCCGTCGAAATAAACGGTAGGTTTCACGCTCATGTCTGGTTTACGTCAGCGCGCCGGCTGTCCGATCACAGCGACCTCGCCGCAAACGGGTCTCGGCTACTAGCGCGGCATGCGCTCAGTCGTCGCGGTGGACCTTTTCGGAGCGCTCGTGGCGTTCCTGCGCCTCCAGAGACAGCGTCGCGATCGGGCGCGCTTCCAGACGGCGAATGCCGATCGGCTCACCGGTCTCTTCGCAATACCCATACTCGCCGTTCTCAATTCGGCGCAGAGCCGCCTCGATTTTTGAGATCAACTTGCGCTGGCGGTCTCGGGTGCGCAATTCCAGCGCTTTGTCCGTTTCGCTTGACGCGCGGTCGGTCAGGTCGGGCAGATGCAGGCTCTCTTCCTGCAACTGTTCCAGCGTACCTTTACTCTCTCTGAGAATATCGCTTCGCCAGTCGAGCAGCTTTCGCTTGAAATACTCTCGCTGGCGATCATTCATGAACGGTTCATCTTCAGACGGACGATATTCCTGAAGATCGGTAGCCGTCATTGTTTCGCTCCCGCAAGCTTACGCCCACACAACCCGACAGAGAAAAACGTTTCACCGCCCGGGACTTCTCGTTCCGCACCCTTGAACGGGTGTCTTTGTCAGGCTTTCGCGCCGCACCGGCTCGGACCGCGCTTCGCCTCTATAACGGCGCCTGCTCCCGCGCTCAAGCCGCAAAAAATTCAGCGTCGGAAGCTTTGCAAGAGGCATGCTTAGCGGGGATGCCTGACCAAAAGGTTCATATTGAGCGATAACGGCAGGCCACAAGCTATGTTTTCCAAGTATGCGCGCTGTGTGCGCTGTGAGGGTTCACCGGCCTAGCTTGGCGAGTTCGACGCGCGCCCGGAGCGAGATCTGGGCGTAAATTTCCGCCAGCGCCGGATCGGCGACCTGTCCGCGTTCCTCTGCGGCGCGCGCCAATCCATCGAGGCGCTCATGCTGCAGTCCACCCTCAAGATACCCATCTCTCAATTCCTCAAGCAGGTCTAGGAGATTCTTTGCGGCTGCGATTGTCTGCGCGCGTCGCACGCGTTCGTCCGGCGAGCCCCCTGCCTGCAAGGCGATCAGCGCGCTGAGGAGCGCGGACGGCGCGGCCTCAGCGGCGGCGACATTGCTTGCGCTGCGCGCGGCGCTGTCAACGCTGAAGCCGCCTGGCGAAGCGTTCTTGCCTGCCCCCGCCGAGGTCGCCGACCTCGTCGGGCCTGCGCCGCTGTTTGAATTTATCTTCACCGTCAGGATCCCTTGCAGGTCGCCCGCACATTGCGCAGGGCAAATAAAGACGGCGTTAAGCCCGGCAATTTTTTCTCTGCGGGCTGTCCATACCTACCATTCGTGGTCGGATTAACAGATGATAAACACCGCGTTTTGCGTTGTTTTTACAGTACATTTAGCTGGCCATCCTGTTGGCGCGATTCTCGCTTTAATCGAGCGAACCGCATACCTGCGGCGCATAAAGGATTACGCCAAGCCCATGCGCTTTGACCTCACCAACGCTCCGTCATCAGCAACCGAACTGGGGTCGCCCTCGCGCGCCCGGATGCACGGCGCCCTGCGCCTGTCGTTGTCGGCGCTAGCCTTCGCGGCCGCGCTGTTCGGCTCGTTCGAAGCGGCGCACGCATCGTCGCGGATAAAGGACCTGACCGAGGTAGAAGGCGTCCGCGAAAACACGTTGCTCGGCTATGGCCTAGTCGTCGGTCTTGACGGCACAGGAGACCGCCTGCGCAACACGCCTTTCACGCGCGAGAGCCTCGTCTCAATGCTCGAGCGACTGGGCGTCAACATCCGCTCCGAACAGTTGAACACGCGCAACATCGCCGCCGTTATGGTAACGGCTAGCCTGCCGCCGTTCGCGACGCCCGGATCGCGCGTCGACGTATCCGTCAGCGCTCTTGGCGACGCAGAAAGCCTGCGCGGCGGGGTATTGCTGGCGACGCCGCTCTATGGCGCCGACGGCGACGTCTATGGCGTTGCGCAAGGATCGGTTGCGGTCAGCGGGTTCGCGGCGCGCGGCCAGGCGGCGTCCATCACACGCGGCGTTGCGACGAACGGCCGGGTCGCAAGCGGCGCGGTCGTCGAGCGTGAGGTGAATTACGACCTCGCAGGCAAGCAACAGGTGCGCCTTGCGCTCCGCAATCCTGACTTCACGACGGCGGGACGCATAAGAGACGCGATCAACGCATCGCTGCAATCGCCAGCCGCTGCAGTTATTGATCCGGGCACGCTTGTTCTGGCGCGCCCGCCTGGCTTTACCGGCGATATGGTCGGATTGATCGCTTCCATCGAAGGCTTGCGCGTTGACGCCGATGTTGGCGCGAAAGTCGTTATCGACGAGGCTTCGGGCGTCATCGTCATTGGCGACGACGTCAGGATATCAACCGTCGCGATCGCGCAGGGCAATCTGACCATCTCCGTCAGCGAGGCCCCGCAAGTGAGCCAACCGGCGCCGTTCTCACGCGCCGGCGAGACGGTCGTTGTACCGCGTACGGACGTAACGGCGCAGGAGGACGCGGGCGAATTAAAGATCGTCGACAGCGGGGTTCGCTTGCGCGATCTCGTTGACGGGCTGAATGCGCTCGGCGTTACCCCGCGCGACATGATCGCCATCCTGCAGGCGATCAAGGCTGCTGGCGCTCTGCAAGCCGAGATCGAGGCGCTGTGACCGAGCCGCTCGCCATCGCTCATCGTCCGCCAGCGCAAGCCGCGGCGACCGTTTCGCCGCTCGCCGAGCGCGGCCGCAATGATGCGCTTGCGGCGCAAGCGGCGACCGATTTCGAGGCGCTTGTTCTGGCGCAATTCCTCGCCCCTCTGTTCGCCTCCGTTGAGACGCCGCGTATCGCTGGCGGAGGTCCGGGGCAAGATGCGTTCGGGGCCATGCTGCAGGAAGAATACGCCAAGGCGATCGCCGCGCGCGGCGGTCTTGGAATCGCCGACGCCGTTAAATCAGCCCTTATCGACATGCAGACAGAAGCGGGACGTTCAGACCGCGCCGCAGGAGTGAAACAATGACACCGGCTCCGATAGATGCAATTTCCAATGAAACCGATCGCGACGAAGCAGCGTTGCGCGTGCGGGCGCTCATGGCGCTGACGGAGGAGCTCACTGACATTATTGTTGAGGAAAACGCCTGCCTGCAGGACCGCCGTCCGGCCGCCATTGCGCCGTTGCAGGCGGACAAGGCGCGCCTCGCGGCCGCCTATGCCCAGTCAATCCGGGAAATCGCCGCCGATCGCGGGGCGGTCTCAATGGCTGGCGACAACCTTTTACAAAAACTCCGTGAGCTGACGCGTACGTTTGAAGGCGCTGCGCTGCGACAGCGCGCCTTGCTCGACGGGGCAAGTCGCGCCGCCGAGGGCGTTCTGAGAATCGTCGCTGAGGAAGCAGGACGCGCCGCGCCCGGCGCGGAGGCCCGTTACAGCGCTTGCGCAGCGCCAACGCAGGCGTTACCCCACGCGCCAATCGTTATCGACGCGAAAGCGTAAGGGCCTAATCGAGAATTGCGTCGCCGCCTGGCGCAAAACTCTTGTCGACGCTGTTGTTGATCGCGAGCGCAACCTCCGTCGAGCCGTCGTCGGAAATAAGGAATTTCGCAATGGCAGCGCGCGTTTCGCCAGCGCCCGTCACCGACGAAATTTTTTCCTCCAGCCGCGGGCGAACGGTAAAGGCGACTTGCGCTGCCGTCGTCTGACGTCCCTCGATAAAGGTCTGCATGTCGCGCAGGAACAACGCAATCTGCAGCTTGAAGTTATCGCGGCCGACCCCGCCCGGCATGAACACGTTGCGTCCGAAAATCAGGATCTGATTGCCCGCGTCATAAACCACAGTCGTCACGCTGCTGACGCCGTTGAACTGGTTGAGGTCCTCGAACGAGACGCCGCCGCTAGCCTGCGCGGTTGAAATCAGCGCCTGCTTGCATCCGCTGGCGGTTGCAATGCTCGCGCATTCAAAAAAACCGATCAGAAACTTTGCGCCGCCTTCGGTCGTCGCCAGTACGGAAGGCGCGCGGCCGGCGTTGCTCGGCTGCAACTCGCTGCCGATTTCGAACTCTGTGAGCATCGCCTGAACGTCGGCGGCGCTGATCGACTCCAAAGACCGGCCGGCCGACAAAGTCGAATTGCTCGTCTGCGCCGAAGCCGCGGTGGCTCCAGCAAGAAACGCCGCGCCCGCCAAAAGTTTCAATACGTTACGCATTATTCCCTCTCTCCAGCCCAACCTGCCCCACCGCAGCCCCCACTGACAGACACTGCGACCGCCTCGGGTCCGCTTTCCCCGGGACGTTAACACATCGTCGCAGGGAGATGGCAATCCGTCGAGACCCCTGATTCATCTCATTTTCGTGAAACGGCCCGGCGTTTTACTTCTGTCGTCATTTGGCCTTAACATTTACTCGTGGGCGAAGGCGGGGAGCGGGGTTCGCGAGCCATGAGAATTTCTGAAAACGGGATAGCGCTGATCAAGCGATGGGAAGGGCTGGAGCTAAAATCCTATCAGGATATCGCCGGCATCTGGACAATTGGATACGGCCATACGGAAACAGCCGGTCCCAACCAGCAGATCACCGAGCGGGAAGCGGAAGAACTCCTTCAGCGTGACCTTCGCCCCCGGGAGAAGGCTGTCGCCGAGCTGACGAAAGTGCCGCTCAACCAGAACGAGTTCGATGCGCTCGTCAGTTTCGTCTACAATGTCGGCGTCAATGCTTACAATGGTTCGACCGCACGCAAACGATTGAATGCCGGCGATCGTCCGGGCGCTGCCGACGCGCTGACCTGGTGGAACAAGGCAACCATCAATGGCGTCTTGCAGGTCTCGCGCGGGTTGTCGAACCGTCGCGCTGACGAGAAGGCGCTGTTCTTGCGGCCCGTCAATCCACCGATTGTCAGTGATCCAACGAACGTTACGGAAAACTCCCGCCTGACGCCCGTTGAAGATTCCCCGCGCCGCACCAGTCTCGGCGACAGCCGAACGCTTCAGGGCTCGACGGTTGCCGGCGGGGCCGGCATCGCCGCGTCCTCCATGGGCAAGGAGAGCGCGGAGGAATTGGACGAGCGCGCCGCGATTGAAGCTGAGACTACGGTGATCTTACCCGTTCCGAGGGAAGAGACGCCAGCCGATGCTCCTGATTCCGGCACGTCTGATCCGGAATCCTCTCCTGCCGAAGAAATTGCGGCGTCGCCAGAACCGGCGGGGTCGGCGATTGAAGACCCTGCTCCCGGCGCGACGCCGATCATCGTCGACGAGGACGGCGCCCCGATGGACCTTGACCCGGCGGAGACGACCGAGTCGATTGAGTCGGTGACATACCGTCCGACAAAAGAGGAAAAATATCAGGCCGAGGCGCAAATACAGTTCGCGCTGCAGATCTTGATCGTTCTGGCGGTTGTCTATGTGGTGCTGGCGCGCTTTGACGATTGGCTGAAATATCGTCGCTAAATTGCCGGCCCGTCGCGCCTAGCCGCTAAACCCTTCGGCGGGTCAGAAACCGCGTCACCATCAATTGTCCCGTGCGCAAGGCGTCAATCCGGTCGGCCCAGAGGGCGGAAAAACCAGACAGGGTCGCGAGAAGCTCCGCACGCAGAGCAGTATCTGGCTCGGCTTGGGCGACATCATAGACGCCGCGCCAGCGCGCAAACCCGCGTGTAATCAGCGGCGCGAAATGCTTCGTTTCGTCGACCGCATCATTGACGCGCAACCCCGCGCGTTCGAGCAGGTCCGCCGTCTCGACCTGAGTTGTCGGCGCACCCGGCCAAGGCTCGCGGAAACACGAGCGCAACCGCGCGCCGCGACGTGAAACCGTGAAATCGATCAGCGTTGCGGGAGCTCCGACCTTGATCAGGCTGGCTGCAAAGCTGTTGAACGCCAAAGCATCAGCCGCACGATGAGCCTCAAAAAATGAGAGAGCCCCGTCATGAGGCGCCGAAGCGGCGCGCGGCCGCGCGCTGTAGGGTTTGACGCGGCGATCGCGCGAGGCTGTCGCTTGCGAGAATCCGGTCGCGCGCCATTGGGAAAAAGATTTTAAATCGCCCAGCGGTCCGCCGCTTCCAGCGCCCAACACGACGACGCGTGCGCGCGGGCCAAGAGCCAGCGTGCGCGCTTGCCGTTCCGTCCACGCAGCGTCGCCCGGATCGAGACGGCCCGCCCCCCAGATAAGGCAAGCGATTGAGTCGGAAGGGCTTGCGCCGTGCGGACGCGCAGCGCGCGCGCGCAGCGCGGCGCGCTCTATCCCTGCATCGAACGGCAGGCCCTCCCACCAGGCATGAAACCAGCGACCGGCAAGTGTTGCGTTCTCCCCGAAGGAGAGCCGCTCGTCCCGCCAATGCGCCGTTTCAGCCGCCATGCTCGCTGAACCCCTCGGGAGGCGGATCGCCGGCCATCCCCGTTCAATCCGCCTTCATCGCGCGTTATGGCTTATAAAGCGTTAACCAGGCTGGATGGCGGCGGCGCGCGGGCCGGTCAGGGCGATGAGCCGGGCCCCGAGCAGGATCGAGGCGACGGCGAGACTGGCGAGCAGTCCCCACCAGACGCCGATGGCCCCCACGGGCGAACCAAGACCCAGCCACGCCGCCAGCGGAAAGCCGACGACCCAATAAGCGACGCCCGTTGCGATCATTGGGAAACGGACATCTTTCAATCCTCGAAGCGTCTGGTTTGCGGCCACTTGCACGCCATCGAAGACCATGAATGCGGCGGCCATGCGAAGGAACGACGCCGCAAGGGCCAGCACTTCGGCGTTAGCGGGGTCGTCAGGACGCAGATAGAGGTTGGCAATGAGACTCGGCGCGATCGCGGCCGGCAGCGCGATGCAAAGAATGGCCGCGACGCTGACAAGCACTGTCAGCGCGGCGGCGCGGCGCACGCCTGCGAGGTCACCTGCGCCAGCGGCAAGCCCGACGCGCACGCCGCCGGCCATCGAGAGTCCAAGCGGCATCATGAAGGCGAGCGCCGCGACATTGACCGCAACCTGATAGGCTGCAACCTCCGCCACGCCGATGCGCCCCATCAGGAAAACGCAGGCGTTGAACAGCATCGCCTCGAAAGCGATGGTGACGCCAATCGGCCAGCCCAGCGCGGCGATCTCTTTCAGGCGCGCCCAATGCGGCGTCAGAAAATCTCGAAAAACGTGAAAGCGCGCCGACTTTGGGTTGCGCCGGATGTAGAAGACAAGAAGCGCAAACCCGACCGCATGCGACAGCGATGAGGCGATGCCGGCGCCGACGAGTTCAAGCCGCGGGAAGCCGAAGGCCCCATAGATCAGCAGCCCGTTCAAGCCGGCGTTCAGCAGCGTCGTCAGCACCATGATCACAAGCGGCGCGCGCGCCTCGCCGATCGCAGCCAGAAACGTGCGCAGCACGATGACGGCGAGCGCAAACGGAAGCCCCGGAGCTAGCGCCAGCACGTAGGGTCCCGCCAGCGACGCCAGCGCCTGCGGCTGGCCGAGCGCCAGAACGATCTGCGGCGCGAAGATGAAAATCAGCAGGAGCGGCGCAAATCCGATAGCGAGCGCCCAGAAACTCATGCGAATCGAATGACGCACATCCTCCGTGGCGTCTGGGTCGGCCCCCAGCGCCTGCGCGGCGAGCGGCCCGACAGCGAGCGCCGGCCCGAGGCCGAAAAGCCATGCCGCGTAAAAAATCACGATGCCGATCGAGGCGGCGGCTAGCGGTTCCGGTCCCAGCCGCCCGATCATCAGGATATCGACGGTATTGACTGAAAACTGGATGATTTGCGTCAACCCCATCGGGACGCCGAGAGCGAGGAGCGCGTTCAATTCGCCTCGCCACGGCGCCCGCGGGCGTGGTCCCTGCTCGGCGAGCGCATCCGCCGCGCCTTGCAGGTTTTCCGGCGCCGGATAAGCGCCGTCGCCCGCCGCAGCAACGCCCTCGGCAGGGGTTAAGGGTTCCGCCGTTTTCATGGGCGCTCATTTGCATCGGGCGGCGCGCGAGGGCAAGGCGCGCAGGTGAACACCAATGATGTCGCGCCTGGCTGCAACACGCAGCCGAGTTGACTGTCTCGGCTAGGTTGATAGCGAGAAACTGAGGTGTTAACCATTTGTCGGGGGAGCAATCCACATGACTGTCGCGACAAATAATTTTTTTTCGAACGTATTAGCCGGGCGCAATGCTCCCAACCAACTCGCCGAAAGCTTGCCTGATGCGAGACCGGATGGACGAAGCTACGAGCGGGCGGGGCCAGATAGTGGTTTGCGATCAGCGTACATGGAAAGCAACGAGGGCCACGATCAAGCTTTGATCGTGACGGCTCACGAGGAAATGGCGGCAGAAGCCGGCATAACGACCGACTTTCCTGCGCTTGACGTGCTCAAGGAGGCCCAGGAGCACTTCGATAGCATCCACTACGGGATTTCGGATACGCACCAATTGCCGTTTTCAAGGCAATTGAAAAAATCGACAGCTGATCTGTTCCCAAGAGATGCGGCCTTATACGCCGAAGCAAGCCAGACCCAGGATGCGGTGACGCACTTCTATGCGTTGATGCGGCTCGTAACATTCCTCTTGTTTGCAGCCGTATTAACGCTTCAAGTAATGATTTTCTCGCTCCCACTCGAAAGCGCCTTCTTTTCAGGCTTTTATTCGTCTGCCCTTTCCGAGCTTGCCCAGAATTGGCTCGTTGCGTCCGTTGCGATCCTTGTTGTAGGCGCGGTGGGTGCAATTTTTAGGTACACGGTTCGCTCTGCGTTCTTTTATTTCATGGAAGTACGCGCTGAACGTTTTTCGTTTAAAATGTTCAAGCGCATCGACGACATCGTCACGGAAGTCACAGTTGCCTGCTCGCGAACCAGAGATCGCGTGGGCAAGGGCGGCGAGTGGTCGAAGCGGGCTAAGTGCTGGGTGATCATTGCGCTCTGGAACGCAAAACGCGCCGAGTACCTTGATCGCTACGCAACGACGGTGATCTGGTGTGTGCGCACCTATAATAGATTGGCGCTAATTTTTTTCTCTGTTCTGAAGGTCTCGGCGCTGGTCACCGCATTTGCCGTTGTATGGTCGAACTTCGCCATCATCGGGGCAGGCGCTGCGGCGCCGAACACGGTCGCCAATGTGGTTTTTTCTGTTTTCTTGATCATTCAGGGGATGACCGTTTGGCACTTTTTAGGTCAGAAGCCTCCCGATTTCTGGACAAAAGCATTCCGGAAATCGGCAAGCCAGGTCGAAGACGGGTTGGAGCACTACGCGTCAAAGGTAGGCAGTGTTGTTGAAAATCTTGTTCACGAGGTGCTCAACAAGGAATTCGGAACATCTTCGCAAACGCGAAGCACAGGTATGAAAGACTGAGCGGATGGGGTTTGACTGCGGCCTAGATTCGTTTTCTGCGTTGCCAATCCAGCGACGTTCAATGCAGCGCCAAGTCGAGTATGATATGTCGGTAAAGGAACCAACGGCGGCGCTCGCCAAAAGATCGGATCGCCAACAAAAAGCCCGGTCGTGCTTGACCTCGACACCGTAGCCGTAACCGACCCGAAGGCGTTCGCGGACCCGGCGCGCATTCATGCGCTGTTTCGCAGGCTGCGCGCCGAGGCGCCGGTAACGAAAGTAGCGGCCGAGGGCTATCCGCCCTTCTGGCTTGTCACCCGCCATGACGACATCAAGGCGATCGAGAACGATCCCGAGACCTTTCTCGCAGGCCGGCGCACCGTCCTGCAGACGCTGGCGCAGGAAGCGGTAAACCTCGCCCAGTTCGGCGATCTCAACGGCCTGAAAACCCTCGTTCACATGGATGGCGAGGAGCACCGCAAGCACCGCCTGATAGCGCAGGGCTACTTCAATCGAACCAATATCGAAAAGCTCCGCAGGCAGACAGAGGCGCAGGCCGATCATTTCA
>CAZSBU010000070.1:0-2718 GCA_964605055.1 uncultured Caulobacterales bacterium
AGGGCGGGGTTACGGGCGGCCAGCGCCTCATCGCCCTCCCAAGGCCGCGTCTCGACAAGACGCGCAGGCAAGCCTTTCTCCTGCAAGATCAGGCGAATACGCCGCGAGAGCGGGTCAAACGGTACGTGGAAGAGGGTGCGCATGCGGCGGACCTTAACAGTCTCGGCCGCCGATTCGAGCCCAACCGGCAGAAGTCTTGCGAAAGTTTTAACCGCTTGTCTCGAAACGGCGCTTCGCCGCGTCATTCCGGGACACAGCCCCACCGGACACGGGCAATCCGGCTGAGGAAGTTGGGCGGGCGCAACTGCATGGACGAGACAGTTTCTATTGAGCATCCAAGCTGGCGTCGGCCGGCGCCGAAGGCTCGTCGCTTCGCCATGTCGGTGTACGCGTGGCAGGATCCCGAATGGGTGATGGCGGCCGCTGTTCTGGCGGCCACGCCGTTCGTCCTTGCGACGCTGCTTGCGCCTGCGCTGTTAAGTTTCACGCCGACCGTCGACATGATTGCGCCCATCGCGGATGCGCGGGCGATTGCGAACGGGTCAGCGCTGCTGGCCGATGCTGCGTCCCCGTTTTTCGCCCTGCTGATAGGGCTGGCGGACCTGTTCGCTGAAACGCCTGGGCGGGTTCACCTAGTCGCCAAAGCAATCGCCGCCATGCTCGTGGCGGCAACGCTCGCCTATTTCACAGCCGTACGGTTCCCGGCCTGTCAGTCGGTGCTGATGACGGCGGCGATGGCGGCCTATGTCGCCGCTCCATTCGCTGGCGCAGCCGAGATCGCTCTGGCGCTTTATCTGACGCTCGCGACCGCGCTGATGGCGGCGCCTGCCGACGAAGGGCGTTCTCGGGCCTATATCGAGGGGGGCGTCAGCGGCGCCTTGATCGCAGCGCTCTGGGCGCTGAACGCCCCTTTTGCGCTCGCCGGTCTTCTCACCTTGTCGGCCTGCCCGTTCCTTTCCGGCCGGGCGGGTCTGCACCGTTACGCGACGGCGCTCATCGGGGCATCGACCTTGGCGGTGTTCGCCGAGATTTTCGCGCCCGGCCTGAATGCGGCGCGTGCGGAGGCCGCTTCGCACCTTCTCTCCAGCGCGCCAATGCTTGGCGGCGGCAACGCAGCCTGGGGGCTTGCCGGCGTGGCCGTAGCGACCGGCATTGTTCTCTCGTCGGCTGCAATTTTCGGCGGTCGGGAGCATGTACGGAGCTGGGCGACGGCCGCATTGTTTCTCGCGCTTGCAATGATTGCGGGCAGGGCTGCTGGCGCCAATCTCATGCCTCTTTTCGTCTTGAGCGCCGCGATTGCTTGTTTCTCGGTCGCCTCGCCATTCTATGATGGGCTATTTCGGGCGCACGATCGGGCTAGCGTCGCCATTGCTGGCTCGGTCGCAGCGCTGACGCTGTTCTGGACCGCTGCGCTGATCGTGCAGGCGTCAGGGCAACTCATCCTGCAATATCGTGTCGCAGCGAACGCCAACCCGGCCTTCCGTGCAGAGCTTGGCCTAGTTCAACCGGGTGGGCCGACTATGGCGCGCTGGATTGAAGAGGGGCGTTTCTCAACGCCGGAGGCGCGCGAACTCCTTGCGCTCGGGCCGATCGATCAGTCGGCGATCCTGATGGAAGCCGCTGTCCGCGCGCGGGCGCTGGTCGAGGGCGGCGCTGACGTCGCGATCCTGACGAGCGCCGACACGGGCTGCGTAATTGCCGGACCGCGCGCCTGCCGCCGGGATGGTCTGGCCGCCATGGGTCTTGCGAGTATCGTGCTGGTGCCGCGTATCGATTTCAACGAGGCGACAGCTGCGGCCAAGGGTAGAGCCGAAGCAATTCTGTACACTGAATTTCGCTTGGCGGAGCGAACCCCTCTTTGGGAGATATGGGTACGCCGCGGCGTTGCGCCCGTCGGACTCGACTAAGGTTGGCCAGTGGCAACATTTGATTGCTAGGCGCGCGCGTCGGATGCATTGTAATCTGGGAATTCAGTTCGGCTCCGGTAAATTCCGGGCGGAGGACGGTCCGGTTCTATAGCGCATGAAAGACGTCGCTTTTCTGGAAGGTCCCCCGACCCATTGCCGGCGCATTTTGGGGAGCGTTAAATGTCGGAACGCCAGCGGGCGACAGCGAGGGTGAAGGGCGCCGCTACGGTCGGTATTGCCCCTCGCGCCGCCCGGGCGCTGGTCGAACTCGCCAGAGAAGCAGGCGTTGCCCGAGCTGACCCTTTGATGGTCGAGTTTGCTGATAAGTCAGATAAAATCGAGCTCGCTGACTACTTCCGGCTGCAGCGCAAGATTGCGTTAGCCATCGCCGATGAGACTTGTCGCCAGTCGGCGCGCCAGCTCCTGCCGGGAACTACCGACTTCGCGCTGGGTCAGGTGTCCCGCGCAGCGACCCTGGACGACGCAATGCGGATACTGGCGCGCGCTTATAATCTTCTCCATGGCGGCGCCTATAACAGCGTCGCCCGGCTACAGAACCACGTCGATTTTGTCATGGACGACCGGGAATTTCCCTATACGGACCGAGATGATCAAGAAGCGGTCTGGACCGCTGCCGAATGTGTCCAGATGTTCGTGCACGGTATGTTTTCGCTAATCGCGCCGGGACTTGCTGAACGGGGCTTGCTGGAAGTGAGCGTCAGGCGACCTTCCATTGAGCCAACCCCGCCCCATTTGGCGTTCTGGCCCGTGCCGTTGCGGTTTGGCGCGGGCGCTTATCGGCTCGAGTATG
>CAZSBU010000070.1:2728-10855 GCA_964605055.1 uncultured Caulobacterales bacterium
CGATCGTTTGCAAAACTATCGCGCCCCCCGATCCGGCGAAACTCTCTGCGGCGGCAGTCTATCAGCGAGTCATCGATATGATTGGCGAAGGCGGCGCCTTGCCCAGCGTACAGGTAGACGCCGCAGCAGCGCGCGTACGCGAGGCGATTGCGGCGGGCCAGGTAGAGCAGGAGAGCGTGGCCGAACTGCTCGGGGTCAGCGTTGCGACGCTGCGGCGCCATTTGGCCGCCGAGGCGACAAGTTTCCGAGCGCTTCGCCGCGAGGTGCTCGACGAGGCGGCGAAAGCATCGCTTTTGGCCGGACGTTCAATTGCTGACGTGGCCGAAACGCTTGGATTTTCAGACGTCCGCAGTTTCAACCGAGCTTTCAAGGACTGGAACGGCTTTACGCCCAAAACTTTCGCCAGGCGGCGACCCGGCTCCCTGAAGCACTGAGCGAAATTATCCTGTTGCCGCGATCGCTCCAGTCGTGTTTTGCCGCGGCAGTCAGCCCTATCCTTTGCTTAAGCGCTCTTAAAAAAACGAGCGCGCCAGGGAGGGATTTATGAGGAAATTTCTCGCGCACCCGCGCGGTATGTCACGAGCCGTCATCTTGGGCTGCTGCTCAGCTGCGGCGCTTATCGTTGGCGGCAGCGGCGCCTCGGCGCAGGTATCCGGCGGGGAGGAAGCTGATGATAGCGAGCCCTCCGGCGATGTGGTCATTGTATCAGCGCGGCGGCGCGACGAGTCGCTGCGTGACGTCCCGATCGCGGTATCGGCCTTCTCTGGCGATACGCTGGAGGCGATCGGCGCTTCCGATCTCACCGATATCGAACAGATTACGCCCAACGTCACGCTTGAAACATCGCGCGGCACAAATACGACGCTGACCGCCTTCATTCGAGGCGTCGGCCAGCAGGACCCGGTGGCCGGGTTTGAAGCCGGCGTGGGCATCTACATCGACGATGTATACCTCAACCGCCCGCAGGCGGCGCTGCTGGATATCTACGACGTCGAGCGGATCGAAGTGCTGCGCGGCCCGCAAGGCACACTGTATGGCCGAAACACGATCGGCGGCGCCCTTAAATATGTGACGCGCCGGCTGGGCAACGAGCCGGAATTTAAATTGCGGTTGACGGGCGGCACGTTTGGCCAGTTCGACGGCGTAGGATCGTTTCAGTTGCCTCTGCTAAAAGATTCGGTCATCGGCGATGTGAAGCTTGGCGGCACGATCGGCTATTTCCGGCGCAATGGCTTTGGCGACAATTTGAACCTTCCAGAGTTTGAAAACTACAATCGCAAAGTGCTCGCAGGTCGCGTTGCCGCAGAATGGGCCCCCACGGACGATCTTTCGTTCCGAATTACGGGTGACTGGACAGACGACAATTCCGATCCTCGTCAGGGGAGTCGGCTTCTTGATTTTCCTGGGTTTCCGGTCCTCGATAACGTTTTTGACACGCGCGCAGGTTTGACGACGCCGGAACAAAGCGTTGTTGCAAAAGGCGCGTCTCAAGTCAGCGAATGGCGCGTGAGCGAAGCCGTAACGCTGAAAAACATCCTGGCGTATCGGGAAGACGACACGAGTTCGCCTATCGACTTCGACTCGCTTCCGATTGTCGATCTCGACGTTCCGGTGTTTTACCGGAACCACCAGTTCAGCGAAGAATTCCAGTTTATTTATGACGGCGATCGCCTGAGCGGGCTTCTCGGATTTTACTACCTGTCGGCCAATGCACGAAACGACTTCGACGTCTTGCTGAATGGAGGCGCGCTGAACGTGTTTACGTCAAGCGACGTAGATACGCGTACCTGGTCGGTATTCGGTGACTTCAGCTATGACCTGACCGATCGGCTCGCTGTCTCCTTCGGAGGCAGATACACGCAAGACGAGCGGAGCATATTCCTGCGCCGGCAAATCTTTCTGGGCGGGCTTTCGCCCGCTTTCGGCGGCACGCCGCGCCCACCGTTCGCCACGCAGACGAATCTCGACGCTTCGGCTGACTTCAATGATTTCAGTCCGCGCGCCAGCGTTTCCTATACGGCTAGCCCTGACCACACAGTCTACTTCTCGTACTCTCAAGGGTTCAAAGGTGGCAGCTTTGACCCTCGATGCGTCGCCACGTCGGCGCCCGACCTTAACGGCAATGGCATTCCTGGCGCGCTCGACCCGGACGACCAACGCTCGTTCTGCCTCTTTCAGCCGGAAAACATCGATACATATGAACTCGGCTGGAAGAACTCATTGCTTGGGGGGCGGCTTACCTCAAATCTGGCGCTCTTCTACAGCGACTATACGGACGTCCAGATTCCGGGTTCAGTCGGACTTGATACTGATGGCGACGGCCAGGCCGATACATTCGCCGGCGTAACGACCAACGCGGCGGCGGCGACGCTGTACGGGTTGGAGGTCGAAGGAAATGCTCTGTTAGCAGAGGATTCCTTCGTTGCCGGCGATGATCTGAACTTCCAGTTCTCGCTAGGCTACATTAATGCCCGCTTCGATGAATTGCTCGGCCGTGGGTCGCCGCCTGTCGACGTCTCGGATCAAGCAGTATTCCAGAATACGCCGCCTATTACCGCTTATGGCCGCCTGACTTACGCCCGACCGATGCAACTGATGGGAGAGGGGTCAGCGAGCATTTTTGGATCGTTCTCTTACCGCGCCGAGACCAATCAGTTTAACTTCGAGTCGCCGATCGACCAGCCGGGCTTCGTGTTGGTGGATGCCGGCCTCGGTTGGACGTCCGAGAGCGGACGCTTGCGCTTGTCGCTCCATGGGTCGAACCTTCTGAATAAAGAATATATCGTCGCCGGTTATGATTTCGTGACAGCCCAGCCAGCATTCGGCAACAGCCCGCTCGGCGCGACAGGCGTTCTCACGGCTTTCTACGGTAACCCACGGCAAGTGTTCGGGACAATCGCAGTTTCCTTCTAATGCGGCCCGACAGCCGCCCCTTGCCGGTGAGTAAGGGGCGGCTCCAAGTTTTAGGCATCCCTGCCGATAAACGCGGATTTGCAGGTCGATCCGCCACTAGGAACATCCAGATGATCAAAAAGTTGCTGGCTGCCGCTCTGGCAATCATTGTCGTCGGTGTTATCGGCTTTGGCGTATTGGTTTTCCGCCAAAGCGGAGGCCTTGCGCCTGAAACGCTTGAAGCAAAGTATGTCACGCCAGCGGATCGGTTTATTGATGTAGACGGTGTTCGCGTCAGGCTACGCGAAGAGGGGCCAGCGTCAGGGCCGCCGATTGTCCTGGTCCACGGTTTCACTTTCAGTCTCGAAACTTGGGATGCTTGGGCGGCCTCGCTGAAACGCGACTATCGGGTTCTCCGGTTTGATTTAGCCGGACATGGCCTCACTGGCCCCGATCCCCAAGCTCGGTATTCGCCAATGGCGCGCGCCGAGTTCATCTCTCAACTGTTTGATGCGATCGAGCTTGACGAAGCGATCGTCGCGGGTAATTCGCTCGGCGGCCTTGCCGCGTGGCGTTTCGCGGCCATTGAGCCGGCGCGCGTTAAGGCTCTTGTGCTGATCTCGCCGGGCGCGTTTGCGCTCAACGGTGTAGGCGATACGGCGCTTCCTGCTCCGCCCGCAATGCAGGTTTATCTCAAGACTGCCCCAGCGGCCGGCGTTGCAGCCGCCGCTGGTCTCATTTACGCGGACCCGACAAAAGTCTCGCCCGAGCGGCTCGAACTCTTGCGCGATATGATGCGTCGCCGCGGTAATGGAGAAGCGTTCGTTCGTTCAATCGAGCAGTTCGTTTTGCCTGACCCAACAGTCGACTTGCGGATGATCTCTGCACCCACCCTTATCATGTGGGGGGCAGAGGATCGTGTTGTGCCACCCGAACACGGCAAGCGGTTGGCCGGCATGATATCTGGAGCAAAACTGGTGACGTTCGATGGCGTGGGGCATGTGGCCCATGAGGAAGCTCCGGAGGAGACTCTGGCCGCGCTCTCCAGTTTCCTGCAGTTTGCTCATGGCCCTCAGAAAACCGACTCGCCCGCTGATGCGCGCGAATGACAGCCGTAAAGATGACGGGCAACCCAGAAGCGTCCGCGGCGCGAAATGTAACACCAGCCTATAGGGCCTGGGTGCTGTTCATTTTGGTCGTTGTTTACACCTTCAATTTCATTGACCGGCAGATCGTCGGAATCCTTGCCATACCAATCAAAGCGGAGTTGGGACTGTCGGACGTCCAACTGAGCCTCATGGGCGGTTTGGCGTTCGCGCTATTTTACACCTTTCTTGGAATCCCGATCGCCATCCTTGCAGACCGCCGCAGCCGCGTGAAAATCATGACAGTCGCATTGGTTGTCTGGAGCGCTATGACCGCGGTGTGCGGGCTCGCGCAGAATTTCCTTCAACTATTTTTGGCGCGCCTCGGGGTTGGCGTCGGAGAGGCTGGCGGCGTGGCGCCCGCCTACTCGCTGATCGCCGACTACTTCCCATCCGGGCAACGAGCGCGGGCGCTCAGCATCTATTCATTTGGTATTCCGATTGGAAGCGCCCTCGGCATTTTGTTGGGCGGCGTACTGACGAGTTATCTCGATTGGCGATCGGCGTTTATTATAGTTGGATTGTTGGGCGTGCTGATCGCGCCAATTTTCTTGTTCACAGTGCGCGAACCGCGACGCGGCGGCCTTGACTGCTCAACAGCTCCTTCGGCGCCAGCTCCTATTCGTGATGTCATCGCTACGCTTGCCACGAAACGAAGCTTCTGGGGCCTATCTTTAGGGGCGGCCTGTTCATCGATGATGGGTTACGGGTTGATATTCTGGCTGCCCTCTTTCCTTGTTCGAAGTTTCGGCGCTGAACTGCCCGATTTCTTTTCATTCATGCCTTCATGGCTCGTACCAGCGAATGCTGGACCGCTGCTGTATGCGTCCTATTTTTACGCCACGATTCTTTTAGTTGGAGGAATTTCGGGAATCTGGCTTGGCGGATTGCTCGCCGACAGATACGGACCCGACCGCAAGGCGGCTTATGCATTTGTCCCCGCGATGGCATTTCTAGCGACCGTGCCCTTTTACGTTATCGGGGTGTTGTCAGAATCGCTTCCCCTGACATTCGCCATGTTTTTGGCGCCGGCCGCGTTAAGCTTGGTCTGGCTGGGGCCGGTGATTGCCGCTTTCCAACACCTTGTGCCGTCCAACATGCGTGCTACCGCGTCAGCGGTTTTTCTATTCATCAACAATCTGATTGGCATCGGATTGGGCAATCTGGTGATCGGCGCAATATCAGACGCCTTGACCGAGCGCTACGCGGAGGATGGGCTTCGATATGCTATTCTCTGCGGCACAGTGTTTTACCTTCTCGCGGCATTCCTATTGTTGAGAGCAGCGCCGCACCTCAAACGCGACTGGCACGACTGATAATCGACCTGACCAGGGTCCGCTTGCTGGGATTTCGCATCAATGGCCGAAATAAACATGGTGGGCGCACGTGGTATCGAACCACGGGCCTCCACCGTGTCAAGGTGGCGCTCTACCACTGAGCTATGCGCCCGAAGAGCGCGCTAGGTAACGGCAAAAGACGACTTCATCAAGAGGTTTCGGTAGAGGAAAACATTGCGTCGACGACATTGGCGAGATGCCTTGGCGGCCCAGATCTCAGGCTGCGATCACCCGCTCAACTTCTTGTACGAGATCGCGCAAATGGAAGGGTTTTGACAGCACTTTTGCGTCCTGCGGCGCACGCTGCGCAGGGTTTAGGGCGACCGCGGCGAACCCGGTGATGAACATGATCTTCATTTCGGGGTCGATCTCAGCGGCTTGTCGCGCCAATTCAATACCGTCCATAACGGGCATGACGATGTCAGTCAGAAGCAGGTCGAATTCGCGCAGTTGAAGTTCCGTGAGCGCTTCGTCGCCCTGCGAAGCGTCAACAACGCTGTGTCCGGCGCGCTCAAGCGCTTTCTTTAGAAAGCGCCGCATGGACTCATCGTCTTCCGCCAAAAGGATCGTCGCCATTTTGTCGCCTTGTCTGCCCGCCCCGCGCGGCGCACTCGATTGAATCGTCTAGCCAAATCTGGGCCGCGTTGAAAGCGGCGATATCGAGTTTGAGCGCTTGTCCAGTCGCAATGCACTTGCCCGAGGCTAAGCAATTTCGGCGCCGTTGATAATTTTTCGGCTGGCGCCCTTACCTCGGCAGCGTCAATGTCGTTAAGCTGCATGCCGGGGACAGGAAACGGAAGGTGGCGCCGCGGTCCGACATGCTCAAATTAGTAAAGCTGGGCGACATTGAAAATTTAACGGCGGCGGTCGACGTCGCTGCGCCCATCGAAACAAAATCGCCAATTGTGTTTGCGTCACCGCATTCCGGCCGTCGTTATCCGGCCGAGCTGCTACGAATGAGTCAGTTGGATCGCCACACGCTTCGCCAATCGGAAGACGGGTATGTGGATCTGCTGTTCGACTCAGCGCCGCGGCTTGGCGCGCCCCTGTTGCGGGCGTTGTTCCCGCGAGCTTATGTCGATGTTAACCGCAGCAGGGACGAACTCGATCAGCGTATGTTCGCGGATCCCCTTCCGCCAACCGCCGACACGCGGTCCAATCGGGTTCGCGCGGGTCTTGGCGTCATCCCGCGAATCGTAGCGGACGGCCACGATATCTATCCCCAGAAGCTGAAGTATTTCGAAGCCGCGCGTCGTTTATCTTCCTGTTATGATACTTACCATGCAGCGCTCCAGCGGCTAATTTTGACGGCGCTGGGGCAATTTGGGTGCGCAGCAGTCATTGACTGTCATTCGATGCCATCTGCCGGTGCGGCGCCCTTCAGGGAGGGGGAACAGGCGATTGACATTGTTTTGGGCGATCGTTTCGGGGCGTCGTGTACGCCCGTATTGACTGCAGTTGCCGAGCGGACGCTTCAGCATCTCGGGTACAACGTGGTTCGAAACGCGCCATATGCCGGCGGCTACGTAGCGGCGTCGTACGGACGTCCAGCGGACGGAATTCATGTGCTGCAGATTGAAATCAACCGCGCGCTCTACCTCGACGAGGTAAAGATGGCGCGCACTGCCCGGTTTGAAAAATTGCGGGACGACCTCCAGTTACTCATTACGGAGCTTATCCGGCTAACGCCTGCCGCGCTTCGATGGCCGCAAGCTGCCGAATAAAGAAGCGGGCAGATAACCCCCACAGTGAGCAAAATATGCTGCATTGCAATAAAATTGCGCAACGTCGGTCCAGTGCGGCAACCGATTGTAAAGCGACCGGTTCGACAAGAAAAAGCCGCGGAGACAAGCTCCGCGGCGGAAAGTTTAGGGAGGAAACGCCCAAGAAGGGCAAGCGGCGTCGTCAAACGCCACATATAGAAGATACCCCATTTATTCCGCGGCGCAACATTTTTTTGCACCGCAATATGATTTGCGCATCGGCGGGGCGCCCGCTAAGCGGCAAAGGCCATTTCCTCCCTGCCCAGATGTTTGGTAACCGTAAAATTTCGTAATCACGCCCTCCGGAGTTGCAAGCTTGTCGAAATTGGACAGTTCGGTCGATGAAAACGGCCGCGAGGCCACCCCTCTTGTTTCCGACCCCGGACCTGTGCCGGAACGCAAACGCGGAGCGTTGCGCCAGATCGGAGCAGGGGTCTCGCGTCTTACGCGACCAAAACAACGTTTTCAGATGCCCAATCCGGCAAGCGGGCTCAGGATTGTTATCGCAACAGACGCTTGGAAGCCGCAATTGAACGGCGTTGTCAGAACTCTTGAGACGCTCGGCGACATCCTTACCAAGTTCGGCAACGAGGTGCTTTACATCACGCCAAACGAATTCAATTCCGTTCCTCTCCCCTCGTATCCCGAAATCAGATTGTCGCTTTTTCCAAATCGAAAAGTCGCCAGCTTGATCAATCGGTTCAAACCGGACGCCGTTCACATCGCAACGGAAGGTCCAATTGGGCGCGCTGCAAGGCGTTTCTGCAAACGGCGGCGATATCCTTTTACGACGAGCTTTCACACAAGGTTCGCCGAGTATGCGCATGAGCGCTGGGGTGTTCCAATTGAATGGGGCTATGCAGTCCTCCGCGATTTCCACAAGGACGGCGAAACGATGATGGTCGCAACGCCCGGCCTTATGGCCGAGCTGAAAGAGCGCGGATTCGAGGATATGAAGCTGTGGGCAAGGGGCGTTGATCTTCGCCAGTT
>CAZSBU010000070.1:10865-11518 GCA_964605055.1 uncultured Caulobacterales bacterium
CGCCAGTTTCGGCCAGGGGAATCCAGCCTGTTCGAAACGCTTGAACGCCCTATCTTTCTATATGTCGGGCGCCTGGCAGTTGAAAAAAGCATTGAGGATTTTCTGGCAATTGATCTGCCAGGCTCCAAAGTCATTGTCGGCGAGGGTCCACAACGCGCCGAGCTTGAGGCAAAGTATCCGGCGGCCGTGTTCGTTGGGCCAAAATTCGACGCAGAATTGACGGCGCACTATCAATCCGCCGACGTTTTTGTGTTCCCGTCTCGTACGGACACGTTCGGGCTGGTTAACGTGGAGGCTCTGGCCTGCGGCGTTCCAGTGGCGGCGTATCCCGTGCGCGGTCCGCTGGAAATATTGGACGGCGCTCCGGCAGGTTGCGGAGCAATGAACGAAGATCTCCGCAAAGCGTGCCTCGACGCGTATCAGTCGCGCGACCCCGTCGCGTGCAGGCAATGGGCGGAAAACTTCTCCTGGGATTCAGCTGCGCGCCAATTCATAGGCAATCTTGAAATGCCCGGGTTCGATGAGGAGTTCTGGCTTCGTTCGGCAAAAATGATCGATTGACCGAGCCAACCGCGCTCTGCGGTTGCTAATTTCTCTTTACCGGCATGCCCCTTGCGTTTCGTCGTTCAGACAGCGTGCCCACTGTCCCTTTT
>CAZSBU010000071.1:0-3087 GCA_964605055.1 uncultured Caulobacterales bacterium
TATGCAGTCGGCAATGTCAAACCGCCGCCCGCCGCCACGCCGCAATCCGTCCGAGATCGACCCAGCGCGAAAGCCGCCTGCTGGCCGCAAGCCTTCGCCGGGCAAACCGTCGATTGCGCGCAACAAGCCGCCGTCACGAGGCGCCGCGCCCGCTGTGAGCGGCGAGCCGCCACGCTTGGCGACACGTCGAGGCGAGGGCCGTCATCCGCCGCCGAGGCCGCCGCGGAGCGAGACCCCATCCCGGCCGGAAAAATTTTTCCAACCGAAAAAAATGCCGGCCCCAGTCGAAGCATCTTCCACGGAGCGCCCGCGCCGACCGGAACGCAGATCCCCGCCGCCCGCCGGTCGCCGCGATGGCGCGCCGGATCGGCTCTGGCTTTACGGGCGCCATGCGGTCGCCGCCGCGCTGATGAATCCGAAACGGCGCGTGCGCCGCGTGCTGGCGACGAAGAACGCCGCCGACTGGCTCTCGCCTCTCGACTTGTCGCCGGAGCGGCGCGCGCGGATTGAAGACGCCCGGCCAGAAGATATCGACCGCCTCCTGCCTTCCGGCGCGGTGCATCAGGGCCTCGCTGCTGAAGTATTCGACCTGCCGCGCGCGCGCCTGAAAGAAGCTTGCGCACAGCAAGCAGGCGAGGAGAGCGTTGGCGACGCGATGCGTCCCGTCGTCGTGCTCGACCAGATCACCGACCCGCAAAACATCGGCGCGATCTTCCGCGCGGCCGCCGCTTTTGGCGCGCGAGCCATTATTGCGCAGGATCGCCGCACGCCTCCGCTCAGCGGCGCCCTTGCGAAGGCCGCCGCCGGCGCAATTGAGACGGTCCCTTGTGTCAGCGTCGTCAATGTGGCGCGCGCCGTTGAGGGCCTTCAGGGCCTTGGATATTTCTGCGTTGGGCTTGCCGGAGAAGCCGGGAGCGCGATCGGCGACCTGCCGCGCGGGCGTCCCATCGCGCTCGTCCTCGGCGCGGAAGGCGATGGCCTGCGCCCGCTCGTCGCCAGCGTTTGCGACGGCCTCTTCCGTATACCGATTGCGCCGTCGATGGAGAGCCTCAACGTCGCCGCCGCCGCGGCTGTCGCGCTCTATGAAGCGACGCGGACGCCCGCCCCTTCAACATCAGCGGAGAAAGAACCATGACCGCCATCCGACCCGTGCTGTATCACATGCCGCAAACGCGCTCCGGCGCGACGCTCTGGATGAACGAGGAGTTGGGCGCGCCCTGCGAGGTGCGTCTTATCGACCTGAAATCCGGCGCGCACAGGAAGCCGGATTATCTGAAACTGAACCCCATGGGAAAAGTGCCGACGCTCATGCATGGCGACGTGGTCGTCACGGAGTCGGCGGCGATCTGCGCCTATCTCGCGGACGCATTCCCTGCGGCCGGACTTGCGCCCGACACGGACGATCCGGCGCGGGGGACGTATTACCGCTGGATGTTCTTTTCGCCGAGCTGTATCGAACCCATGATGATGGATAAGCTCGGCGGCGTGACGCGCGAAAATTCGGGCGTTGTAGGCCATGGCGACGCCGAGCGGGTGACGCGCGCGATCGAGGCGGCGCTGGCGCAAGGCCCATGGCTGCTCGGCGATAAATTCAGCGCGGCGGATGTCGTCTTCGGCTCTACGCTGAGATTCGCGACGATGTTTGGAGCGCTCGCGAAGGATGGCGCGATAGCGGACTACGTTGATCGCGTGTCAGGCCGGCCGGCGTTCCGGCGCGCCGAAGAGTTAAACGCCGAATACATGAAGACCGTGAAGTTCTAGGAGCGAACCCATGAGCGACCTCAACAGAACGGCTGTCGTGACGGGCGTGTCGAGCGGAATCGGTCGCGCCATCTCCGAGGCGCTCGTCAATGACGGCTGGCGCGTATTCGGCAGTGTGCGGAAGGAAAGCGATGCTGAGGCAGCCAAGGCCGCTCTCGGCGAGCGCTTTGAGCCCATTCAGTTCGACGTGACGAACGCAGAGGAAATCGCCGCCGGGGCCGAGGCTGTAGGCCGCGCGCTTAACGGACAGACGCTCGGCGCGCTCATCAACAATGCCGGCATCGCGGTCGCCGGACCCCTTCGCTATATCGACATCGCGGAACTGCAGCGTCAATTCGACGTGAACGTGTGGGGCGTTGTTCGCGCCTGCCAGGCTTTCCTGCCCATGCTTGGAGCCGACCCCGCCTTCAAGGGGCCGCCGGGCCGGATCGTCAATATGAGCTCCGTGGCCGGCAAAATCGCCTCGCCATTCATGTCGCCCTACGCGATGTCGAAACATGCCTTAGAGGCCCTCTCCGACAGCCTGCGCCGAGAACTGCTCGGCACAGGGATAGACGTGATCGTCGTCGGGCCCGGCGCGGTGAAAACCCCGATATGGGCCAAGGCGGACGAAATCGACGTCGAGCCTTATCGCGAAACAGAATACCTTGCGCCCATGCAGCAGATGAAAGACGCAATGCAGGGTTTTGGTGAAAGCGGCCTGCCGCCGGAAGACGTGGGCGCGCTTGTCCTGAAAATTCTCACGGACGCCAAACCCGACACGCGCTACGCCATTCTGAAGAACAAGCTGATGCTCTGGACGCTGCCGAATTTATTGCCCAAACGCATGGTGGATACGGCGCTCGCCAAACGCTTCGGCATTGAGGCTGGCAACAAATGACGCCGCCGCCGCTGTCGAGGGAAAGCGGTTTCCGCGCTGTCATTTTTGATTTCGGCGGCGTTTTCACAACGTCGCCGCTCGTTGCGTTCGCCGCCTTTGAACGGTGCGAGGACTTGCCGCCGAATTTCCTCACCAGCGTGATCCGGGATAACGGCGATCATGGCGCGTTCGCGCGGCTTGAGCGCGGCGAAATCGGACATGAGGAATTTGACGTGCTTTTTGCTGCGGAGACGCGCAACGCTGGTCGCGAGGTGCGCGGGCGGACGCTCGTCAGCCTCCTGACGCTTGATCTGCGTAGCGACATGGTTGAAGCGCTGCGGCGCATCAAGACGGCTGGGTTTCTCACCGGATGCATCACCAATAATACGCCGGCGATGGACGCCGCAGGCATGGCCGGCCCGGACGTTTCGCCCAGCGCAATCCGCGAGGTTTTCGCGATGTTCGAC
>CAZSBU010000071.1:3097-8274 GCA_964605055.1 uncultured Caulobacterales bacterium
ATCGAATCAGCCAAGGCAGGGGTGCGAAAGCCTGAACCGAAAATCTACGACATGATGCTCGCTTCGCTCGGGGTTAAGGCGACGCAATGCATATTTATCGACGATCTCGGACCAAACCTGAAGCCGGCGCAGGCTATGGGTATAAGAACGATCAAGGCGCCGCTCGATAGTGCGGCGCCTATAATTTCAGAGCTTGAAGCGCTGCTGGGTCTATCGCTGCGAGTGTAGGAAAATTGCCGAACTAAATTTCAGACCACAGTCGAAGTAGGTTATGATAAATGCTCGTCAACTGCAAAACGTCTGCAGTGCTGCTTTCGGTCGCCGATAACGACTGAATTAATCGGTCAAGGTCGAACAGTATCGTTCTGCATTGTGGGTCGCGAATGAGACTTTGAACCCAGAAGAAACTTGCCAGCCGTGCGCCGCGAATTACCGGGGAGACGAAATGGACGCTTGTTGCAGAATAGAGCAGAATATCTCCTGCAGGCAGCTTCACGGCGTGCTCTCCAGTCGCGTCCTTAATTACCAGTTCTCCGCCGTCATAGCTTTCAGGGTCTGAAAGAAACAGCGTCGCGGAAAGGTCCGTACGCATTGACGTGGCGCCAAATGGCCGTATCGAGCCGTCAATATGCGGGCCGTACTCTTCGCCGGTCTCGTACACATTGAATAGCGGAGGGGAAATTTTGCACGCCAGCGCAGCAGAAGCGAAGGTCGAGTGTTTCGCGAGCTGACTTAGAATAATGCCGCTCGCTTCGAGGCCGTTTGCATCATTTTCGGGAATCTGTCGATTTTTCTTTACCGTTGCTGATAAATGCCCTGCTGTCGATCTGCCATCAATCCAAGTGGAGCGCGCAACCAATTCAGTGACGCGTTGTAAAGTTTCGCTGCAGAGAACTTTTTGAACATGAAGCATTCCGTTGGAGCTTCCCAATACTTGCGGGACAGAGCGCGACGCCGCCGATGGCCGTTAGCCTGAAATCGTAACCCTCAACAGAGCTGTCCGTCCAGCGCCCGGTATAACGTGGACAGGATGCAGTTGGTCAAAATACGCTTCGTTGAAAAGATTGTTCACGTTAAGCCGCAATTCGACATTCCTGCTGACTGCGAAGCGACTGCTGAGGTCGATGAGCACAAAACCCGGCGCAACCAAGAACGAACCCGGCGTGTTCTGTCCAAGTCGCTCAGTCATCCCAACGACGGCGACTCCTGCTGAAAATCGATTTGTGAGATCGTGCCAACTGCTGATTGTTCCCATGTGCCGAGGCGTCAGAAGCAACGGCTCGCCGACAAGTGGCCCATTCGGCGACGAGGCCGTCGTTTTGCTGTCAAGGAGCGTATACCCCATTTGTAAACGCCAGGACGGAACGGGAGAGCCGGCGAACTCAAACTCGAATCCATCGACCCTTTGGTTTCCGCCGAGGGTGTTAAAGCCCGGCGTCGCCGGGTCGGGGACGCGAACATTGTTTTTCTCAATGCGGAACAAGGCAAGAGTGAGAAGGCCAGCGCGATCGAACAGTCCAAATTTTGCACCGATTTCGCCGCTGCGGCTTGTCTCCGGGTCGAGATTGATGTTTGCCTGCGCGACAGAGCGGCCGGCAGAAATAAAGGATTCTATCCCCTCTCCGGAGGGGTTAAACGAAGTGCCGAATGCTCCGTATAGATTAGCCGCTTCCGTGAGTTTATAGACCAGTGCGCCGCGATAGCTGACCGCCCGGTCCACCCGATCGACAGACGTTTCCGCGTCAATTGAGCCGTCTGCATTAAAGCCAATGCTCTCGTAATCGGCGCTGAAACGGTCCCACCGGATGCCGACGATTGCGCTTAGCTTGTTGCCTATTTGAATCGTATCGATGGCGTACACGCCTGTCGTTTTCGCGCGGCTATCAGCGCGCAAGCGAACAAATTGATTTGGACTGTTGTATTCGGGGTTTTCGGGCGCTGTGAGCGATGTTCCAGGGACAAGAAAGTTCGTGATGTAGACGGGCTTTGCACTCTCGGCGCCAACTTCAACTCCGGCGATTAGTTGGTGATCGGTCGGGCCGATCGAAAATCGCCCGATGATGTCGGTCTGATTTTGAATGAACTCGTCAACTGAGAAACCCTCGAACAGGTTTCTTGAAATATTTATCGTCTCGAGTGGCGTATCCCTCGGCGTGCCAGCGGCAATGATCGCCTCGCCATATCGAAAGCGGCGCGTGTTATGCGAATACCGGCTTTGCGAGCGAACAGTAAACTGTGCGTTCATGTCATGTTCAACGCGAACGGTTGCTATGTCGACATTGGTGTCGAAAAAATCATTGCTGAAGCCATAGTAGTTGGATCGCTCTACTGGTGCGGGCGATCCCGGCGCAGTCGGGGAGCCGGGGAGCCATGGTATACCGTAATCGGGTCGGTTCTCTTCTTCCTGATGAATGTAGCTTAGCGTGAACCGGGTCGTGTCGCCCCGTCCGACCGCCAATGTTGGCGCGACGCCCCAGCGTTGAAAAAGCGCGCCGTCTCTTGCGGCCACTTCAGAGCGATGAGCCATGGCGTTGACGCGTAACGCCGATCCGTTGCCGATGGGGTTAGCGAGATTGACGTCCGCAGCCGCCCGTCGCGTCTCATCCGTGCCGGCCGTTAGTTCAAGGTCAACAGCATTGTCGCCGTGCGGCGATTTACTGACACGATGGATCACGCCGCCGGTAGAGCCCCGTCCAAAAAGGATTGACGAAGGTCCTTTGAACACTTCAATTTTTTCATCATTGTACGTATCGCGAAAGTAATATCCATAGTCGCGAATGTTATCGAGGAACTGATCGTTGCGCGTCGTGAAGCCGCGTAAGTTCGGACTGTTGCCCTGAAAGCTCGTCTCGCCTGCGCCGAGACTGATTCCGGGAATGTTTCTAAGCGCGTCGTTCAGGTTCGCCGATCCGCGAGCGACCAGGTCTTCTCGATCAATGGAACTGACCGATTGGGGCGTATCGATTGTTGCCGTTAGCGAGCGTCCAAGCGTCGGCGTTTGTGTTCGCTGACCATCGACGATGACGCTGTCTTTTTCAGAGACTGGCGTTATCTGTACGGCCTCGCTCCCCGAGGCTGCGCTGGCGGCTCCCATAGCAAGGCTCGTAGCCAATAGGGGAAGGCGCAGAGGCGTCGTTTTGAGTATTCCGCTGAAGGTCACGGCAGCCAACCTTTTTGCGTTCACGCAACTTTATGCGATGTGCTTCGATCTGCGACTGGCAATCGCCAAATCGCATGGGAACGATGACCGTTATTCCTACTCCTTGTGTTCTTCGTGATGGAGTGCTGCGCTCAGCGACTGCAGCTTCTCGAGAATCTCCTCATCTACGCGGCGGACAAAGCGGTTCATCCCGGAAAGGAGCGGCGCGTTATAGACCTCGCCGCTGGTCCTGACCTGTTCGCTAGCAACGAGCATGTCGGCATGAGCGGCGCTTGCTTGTTCGGAAAGCGATCGAAGCAGCGCCAGCGCCGCCTCAGCTTCTTGCTGGGCTTGATCATCGGCGTCCGGAGCGCTAGCCAATTTTACCGCCTTCTCCATTTTTGGAATTTCGTCGTCATATCGTGTGACTGCGTCGAGAGAACGGGAAACGATTGCATTCAGCTTCAAGACGGTTTCGCGCGTAAACGCCGAAACGATGTCTTCGAGGCCCAATTCTTTGAAGCGATCGTCCGAGCTTGATGCGGCGACGCCTTGTTTTGGCGCATTATCGGTTGCGGCTTGTTCAGGCGCCGGTTGGTCTCGCGCGATTGAGAGGCCAGCAGTTCCGGCGGCTGCCAGCAAGCAGACGAGGAGGGTCAATCGGGGTAAATTTTTCATGGGGAGACGCAAACCTTGTAATTTGGAACAGCAGATCGGTCCGGCTGCAGACGGACAAAGGTCGAGGAAATGCGGAAGTCGCCGTTACAGCGCTCCTGCATCCTTTTGAGTGAGTAGGAAAGGTAAGGGGCCGGGGTTACTTACCCGGCCCCTTGCATTCTAGCGCCGCTGGAAGGCCGACGTGTTGTTGAGCACGTGCTGGGAAATGCTCACGCCCATATCTTGCCCGGTCGTGTTGTCGTACTGCCAGTGCACGCCGTTAAAGATACGGCTTTGACCGTTCTCTTCTTGCGCTTGCTGGAACGTCTCGAAACGGACGGGCACGAGCGGACGCGGCGTACCGAACGGATCGACGCCTTGTCCGTTATATTCGTCTGATATGAACGTAAACGGCGTATTATCGCCAAAATACGACCGCATAATCTCGAAAACGGCTGCGCCGAATGTAGCGTGCCCTGACGGATAAGCCGGGAAAGGCGGCGTCGCCCGGATGGCGTCAGTCGTATTGATGACCGACACGCCGAACGGATCCCAGCTTGGGTCATTCGTTGTTTCCGCAACGCCGTCATCAACGCGAACGCCGGTAACCGGCCGGTAGTAGTTGTAGAAATACTTGCTGTCCCACGCCGCAATGCCCGAGTCGGCTTGCACGGTGTGGATCAGGGCGAGGTAACGCGCCAGTTCTCGCGGATGCCGCAACTTCTTCGCTAAAGCCACCTGGATCGCGATTTGCGCATAGAGGCGCGGCGGCGTTCCAAGCATTGGAACGGCGTCGTAGCCCCAGTAGTTGCCGATAAATCGCGTCTCATCCGTACCCGTGCTTGGCGTGGCGACGTTGTCCGGCGATCCGCCAAGCGCGGCGACTTCATTGAAAGCTTCGATGAATTCAGGCGAACCCGGAACAGGAGGTTCGGGAACCCGGAATTGATTGCCGCTTGAAAGCGTGAACGGCGTAACGGCGCCCCAGGATGATCCAAGCGCGAGCTGGAAGATGCCCGAAGGTTGTGACGCGTCGGGCGTCAAGGGATCTGGCGTCCACTCGAGGGTGAGGCCAGTGCCGCCATTGACCGGCGTACCGAAGAACGTGGTGTTGCCATCGGCCACCTGGCCGCCAAAACCAAAATTGACTTCACCGCCGCTCGAATTGTCGTCTGCGCGACGAGCGAGCATGGCGGCTGACGAGGCTTGACCCAGTTTACGGCCTCGGACGCGACCCGGAGGCGGCGCTTTGATCGCGGCAAGATCGTTGGCGAGAATCTCGTTGAGGCGCGCGGCCTGGCCCGGGAACAGAGCGACGAGCGTGTCATGCGCGGCATAGGCTATCGCCACGTCAATCGATGCAGGAGGTTTCGGGCGTCCT
>CAZSBU010000071.1:8284-11418 GCA_964605055.1 uncultured Caulobacterales bacterium
TATGTCATTGTACGGAGTAAACCGTCTTCCAAATGCGTTAACCGCGTCGAATACGGCGATCATCGTCATCGCCTGGGCGCGGCTGCCGCGCGTCGGTCCAACCTGATCGGCAGGCGCAACGCCGGTGTCCGGATCGGGAGTCAGATCGATGGCGATGGTATCAAGCAACACCTCGTGCCACATAACGATGCGGTCGGACGTGTTCTGGGCTTTCCGGTTGAGGCTTTTCGCATGAAGCCTGTTCAGCGCGTTACGCGCAAACTCCGATTTGCTTGTTGACCCAAGATATCCCTGCAAGTTGGGATTGCCTGATTCCGCCAGAACAGGCCCGCACAGCATCAGCGGCGCAATTGCTGCTACCGCAAGCAGCGACCCTTTTCGCAAGGACCCACTAGATTTATTCATAAAATGTCCCTTTCGGCCCGTGATGACACGGGTCGTTTTGCATCGCACAAAAAATCGAACGGATTCTCGCGTGAAAATCCGTCTCCTCAGGAAGAGATGTTTGAAGAATGCCCCGTGACGCCTGTCAGCCGGATGTCGCCGACCGCAGGTATTGATTGCATTTTCGATTTGTACGCAAACGAACCAACCCGCTCTCTCCTTCGACTTGGTGTCGCGGACCGTAAGCGATGGTCAGTACCAAAACAACAAGAAAACTCACAGAATTTAAATAGAATCCGCTTGCATAACGCATTGGTTGCGCAGCTTCGCAGGCAATCTCTTGCGCGGCGATTTCGCGAAGGTTGAGCAGGCGTATTTTTGCCACTTTGACGTTTAGTGCGCGAATCGATCAGCGAGAATTAATAAAAGACCGTCTACGCATAAAAATAATATTTTTGAGTTCGACAGGCGAAGACGCATCGGTTGAAGTTACGGTTGCATACTTCCTTCGATGCAACTTTTGGCAAGCCAAAAAACTTCCTTATAAATCGCCGCGTCCTCGCGCGCTGCGTCCCGGAGAAGCGCACTCAGCGGAATCCGGCCCGGTTTCATGTCATGCAACCGCAAGTGAACGGCGCCACAGACGCTACGCTTCTGCGTGCAGGGGATGTAGACTTGTAACATCGCTTATAAAGGAGCCGCATGCATGACGCCGTTCCGACCCGCCTCCGCCCTCGCGACTCACGACGTCGCCAATCAGCCGCCGCCATTCGTTGATGTTAATCTTTATGACAATGACGCCGCGCTCATCGGAGCCGTAGAGGCGTTCGGCGGCGCTGCCCATGGGGAGCGCCTGTCAGACTTCGGCGCCCGCTGCGGATCGGCCGAGGCGCTCGATCATGGCGACCTCGCCAACCGCAACCCTCCGAAGCTTAAAAGCTTTGACCGCTATGGCCATCGTCTCGACGAGGTGGAATTCCACCCCAGCTACCACGCCTTGATGGATCTCGGCCTGTCGGCTGGCGTCGCGGCCGGGGCCTGGCGCGCGCATGACGCGGGCCATTTGCTGCATTCGGGGCTGTTGTTCCTGATGGGCCAAGTCGAGGGCGGGGTGTGCTGCCCCATGTCGATGACTTATGCGGCTGTGCCGGCGCTGCGCCGCGAGGAGGCTGTAGCCGCCGACTGGCTCCCGCGCGCCCTCTCGGGCGTCTACGACCCGCGCTTCATTCCGGCGCCTGAGAAAAAAGGCGTCACCATCGGCATGGCGATGACCGAGAAACAAGGCGGCTCAGACGTGCGCGGGAACACGACGCAAGCCGAGCGCACGGGCGACGGCTGGCGCCTGACCGGGCACAAATGGTTCTGCTCGGCGCCGATGTGCGATGCGTTCCTGACGCTGGCGCAGACCGAGGGCGGGCTCAGCTGTTTTCTTGTGCCGCGCTGGACGCCATCTGGCGCGCGCAACGCCATTCAGATCATGCGCTTGAAAGACAAGCTCGGCGACCGCGCCAACGCCTCGTCAGAAATCGAATATCACGGCGCGTACGCCCAGCTCGTGGGAGAGGAAGGGCGGGGCGTGCGCACCATTATCGATATGGTGCAGCACACGCGGCTTGATTGCGTTGTCGGTTCGGCTGGCCTGATGCGCGCCTCGCTTGCCAATGCCCTTTGGCATACGGAGCATCGCCGCGCCTTCCAGCGCAAGTTGATCGATCAGCCGGCGATGGCGGGCGTGCTCGCCGACCTCGTGATTGAGAGCGAGGCCGCGACCGCGCTCGCCTTCCGCCTTGCGCGCGCCTTCGATCGCGCTGCGGACGATCCGGTCGAGGCGGCGTTTGCGCGGCTCGCAACGCCCATCGCCAAATACTGGATCTGCAAACGCACGCCCAACTTCGTATACGAGGCGCTAGAGTGTCATGGCGGCGCCGGATACGTGGAGGAAGGCCCGATGCCGCGCTATTTCCGCGCCTCGCCGCTGAACGCGGTCTGGGAAGGTTCGGGCAACGTCATCGCGCTTGATGTGCTCAGGGCCGTCGGCCGCGAGCCGGAATGCCTCGAAGCCGTGATCGGCGTCGTCGCCCGGGCGCAAGGCGCGGACGCCGCCTATGACCGCCATTGCCAGTCACTGTCTCGGTGGTTCGAGCCGGGCGCGCTGTCCGAGACGCGCGCGCGGGCGTTTGCGGAAGATCTTGCGCTGGCGCTACAAGGCGCAGCTTTGAGGGTCGCCGCGCCAGATGCGGTGTTCGAAGCCTTTTGCGCCGCCCGGCTCGACCCTTCAGCGCGCGCCTACAGTTACGGCGCGTCGGGCGCGGCGGTGGACGCCGGCTACCTGATCGGCCGCGCCGCGCCGTTCTGATGCCTGCTCAAAAGTCAAAGCTCCCTTGTCGGCTCGGCTCCCTCTGCGCCCTTCGCTTCGCCTTGCGGCGGGCGTCAGAGACTTGCGAAAGTCCCGAGCGCCGGCTGCCGTGGCGCGACTGGATCGCAGCGGCGCCGACGGCATATTCCGTTCCCTGACGGACAGCCCATAGCCGGGCGCGCGCCTCTCGCGCCGCTTCAATATGATCGACAAGGGGCAGGGGATAGGTCCGCCCGAGGTAAACGCCTGCCGCCGCAAGCAATTCCTTAGGGGCGAGCCAGGGCTCATGGATGAACGCGGCGGGCAGCCGACGCAGTTCGGGAACCCAGCGCCGTATAAACGCGCCGTCGCTATCCTGATCGCGCGACTGTTTGACCGGATTATATAGCCGAAT
>CAZSBU010000072.1:0-1619 GCA_964605055.1 uncultured Caulobacterales bacterium
GGCGTCTGTCTCGGGCATCAGTGTCTCGTGGAGTCAGTGGGCGGGCGGACGGTCCGCGCGCGCGAGCCGATGCATGGAGACGCGAGCCCGATCCATCACGATGGCGAGGGGCTGTTTGCGGGTCTTCGGGACCCCTTTCTTGCTGGTCGCTATCATTCGCTGATTTCCGAATTGCCGGCGCAATCTGATTTAATCGCCTGCGCATATTCAGCGCAGGGTGAACTAATGGCCGTTCGCCATCGCACAGCGCCGCGATGGGGCGTACAGTTCCACCCGGAATCAGTTTTGACGCCTGACGGTCGCGCGATGATCGAGCGTTTTGTAAAAGCGGTCCGGGAGCGGAAGGCGTCATGACCATATGGTTGAATGGAGCGTTCCGTCCTTCGGCGTTCGCAATCGACGCAAACGATCGAGCTTTCTCTATCGGCGACGGTATATTTGAAACGTTTCTCGTCCGCGATGGATGCGCCGCATTTGTTGCGGCGCACTTCGCCCGTTTGCGGCAGGGGCTCGACCTGTTCCGCATCGACTCCGCGATCGCGCCCGATGACTTCGCGCGCATCGTTGAGGAAATTTGCAATGTTGATGGAATATCGGGTGATGCAGCGGCCCGACTTACGATCTCCAGAGGCGTCGGACCCCGATGGACCAGCGCCGACCGCGGCGCGCCGGTAACCGTCGTCGTTTCGGTTGACGCGATCGCCCGCGCCGCCGCAGAAGCGCCACTGGCGATTGCGGTCGCGCCCTTCCGCCGCCATGCGGGCGCGGCGACGTCGCGCTTCAAGGCGATCGGCGGCTATGGCGAGCACATCCTTGCCCGCCGCTGGGCCGCAGAAAGCGGATGCGACGACGCCGTCATGCTGAACGAATTTGGGCGCGTTGCTTGCGCGACGACCGCCAATATTTTCGCCATCGCTCAGAACGGGAACGTTTCTACGCCAGCGATAAGCGAGGGGGCGTTGCCGGGGATCGTGCGCGCCTGCCTCATCGACGGCGCCGCGAGGCATGGCGTACCCATCAGCGAGGGCGCGATCGGCGTTGCGACGCTCGAAAAGGCCGTCATTATCCTAACGAGTAGCGTCGCCGGACTAAGGCGCGCGCGGCTGTTGACGAATGACGCAAAGCCAGGCGAAGCGGCGCTGGAGTCGCTCGGCCAACTGGAGCAATGGTATCACTCTGCGATCGTGGCCGATCTGAATGACGCGCGGCGCAAACTGCATGCCGGAGTGATCACGTGAAAGCTTTCTGCATTGCGCCCGCCCAGATTGTGGCCATTGCTGGCAGCCTCATCGGCGACGAACTTGGCTTGCGCTTTCGTCGGCACGTTGACGCGCTCACCGTGGCGACATGGGGTGCAACGACAATGCTCGGCGCTGACGGGGCAGGCCTTGATCCAACCGAGGCGCAAGCCTGCGCCGGTCGTGTTGCGCGTTTCTTTGGCTGCCCCGAGGGCGCGCTAATCGCTACGCCGTCGACGACGCTCGGCGACTGGGCTGAAACTATCGGCGCATCCTTGTATAAATCGATGACGCACTTTGTATTCTCCGCCGCCGGACGGGACAGCGTAACGGAAGGCTGCGCGCATCAGGCTGACGAGATGTTTGCTGACGCGGCAGCGG
>CAZSBU010000072.1:1629-5958 GCA_964605055.1 uncultured Caulobacterales bacterium
GCGGTTGCAAATCTTCTCTATGGACGACGCCGGCTCGTATCGCTCGTTGCGCCGCATAGCCTGATCGGCTTTGCCCTGACGGTGCTGACGCCGAACCTGCAACAGATCGAGGTGTATGACGCGCGCGGGGCGGCGCCTGAAGACCTTGGCCGCAACCTCGCCTTTGGCGATGCGGTAGTCGCAACGCCAAGCCTCTGGCGCTATGTCATTCGTGAAGGCTTGCGCGCGCCGGATAACGCAATGGCGGTCTCGTTCGGCGAGCCGATGTCGGTCGAGCTTGCGGCGGATATACGCAAGGCTGGTTTCGGCGCGCAGCGCGAACTTTACGGATCGACCGAGTCCGGACTGGTTGGTTGGCGCGACACGCCCGCCGAGCCGTTCACGCTCTTTGACTTTTGGCGGCGCGACGAAGATGCGCTCATTCGAACGTTGCCTTCAGGCGCGTCGCGCGCTGTCGCCGCCATGGACAATCTCACATGGGAAACCGAACGCGGGTTTCGCCTTACGGGGCGGCGCGACGGCGCCGTACAAATAGGCGCGGTGAACGTTTTTCCTGATAAAGTTGCCGAGACGATCCGCGGTCACCCGCTTGTCGATGATTGCCGAATCGTCGTTGCGCGCCAGGCAAGCGGCTTCAACCGGTTGATTGCGGAGATCAAGCTCGCGCGCGGTCAGGCGCCAACTGAGCCTGAAGCGCGTGATATTGATGTCTGGTGCCGCGCAAATTTGAGGCCGCAGGAGCGGCCCCGAATCTATAGCTTCCGGCCAACCCTGGACGAAACGCCGGATAAGGCCGCCGCCGGCGCCTGAAAGCTTATTCGCCGCCCGAATTACCGCCGCCGGCGCGCGTCGCCTGCTGCAGCTTTTGCTGCACCTGCTGGCTAACGGAGCCAAAGGTCTGAATGCCGTCGCCGACTGTCGCTGTCTGGTCGCAGATACTGGTGCAGTTATAGGTGATGCGGTCGGCGCCGCGCTGAACAGTGAGCATTTCCGTACCCGTGGTGCGTACACGGATGACGAGGTCCTGCATCGGCTCGCCGTTCTCGTCGAAGATAAAAATATTCGTCAGGCCCGGCGCCTTGCCGAAGAGCATGATGCGCTCGCGGTCGAGAACCGTGACATCGGCGATCGCCGGGTTGCCGACAACGACCTCGCCGGCGCCGGCGCCAAGACGATAGGGCGTCACTTGATCCATGGTCAGCCAGATTTGTTCCGCGGAGGCGGGCCCCGCGCTTAGGGCGACGAAGGCAGCGAACAGGGCGAGGGAACCTTGATGTCTAACGCGCATGGGTCTCAATCCTTTTGGAGTTGCGCGCAAGATACAGCGCCAGATGCCAAAGAGTTGTTAACCGCAGGCGTCAAAAGACGACGCAATGGAAATGGCGAACGCCCTAGCGGGGCCCTTGCGCATACTGACAATTTTATCTTTTACCCAACCTTAAAAACCCTTTCGCATTCTGCCTCAACGGGAGTGTCAGATGACCGCCAACGCCGTCGCCATCGAAATGGAACCAGCTGCTGCGCCAAGACCGCTTGAGGGCGTCGCGCCGTTTGCCGACTTGCCCGACGCGGCGATGAAAGCCATCGAGGATATCGCCGAGACCCGCACGCTTGCCCCGGGCGAGACGTTGTTTGCGCTCGGGCAATATGACGGCGGACAATTTTTCGTCGTCCGGTCGGGCGCTCTGAAAATTTCTTACGCCGATCCTCATTCAGGGGCGATGGTCATCGAAAAAGCGCCCGCGCGCGCGGTTTATGGCCTCGCAGCGGCCGTTCATGGCGAGCCGCACGCATCCCACGCCGCAGTCACCATTGGCTGTGACGAGGCAACGGAGATCGTTGAAATCAACGCCGAGGAATTCCGCAGCGTGATCGCCCAGCGCCCGTCATTGACGCGCGTTCTCATGCAGCACTTCGCAAAAATGCTGGTCGAGGCGACGTCGGCGACCGAGGCTGACGACGCAAGTCCGGAACGCAGCGTTTACGCTGCGCTGATTTCCTATGTGGAACGCGACGCGATCAGCGGCGCCTGGCGTATAGCCCGTATGCCACGACACCGCGAGCTCGCAGAGCGTGCAGGCGTTGAGGAGATGGTCGCCGCCAACGCCATCGCTCATATCATTCAGGAAGGCGTCGCCCGACGGGATTATCCGGGCCTCATTGTCGACGATATCGGCGAGCTGCACCGATTGGCGTCTTGAGGCTCATCCGCTCCGCTCTCCACATCCTGATGAGCGCAATCTGTCCCCCCTCATCCTGAGGAGCGATGCGCAGCATCGCGTCACGAAGGACGCCCCCCCTTCGCCCTTCGAGACGCCGCTTACGCGGCTCCTCAGGGTGAGGGGGGTTGGAATTTTTTCCTCCTCCTGACGGCGATGGGACGGGGACCCATCGCGCGAAGCGGCGTCACGAACGACCAGAAAACGCCAAAAAAACGCAATAAAACCTGCGTTAACCATAATCATCCGTAAACAGAAAAAAGATGATTTTCGCTTCCGGAATTTAATGTTCGTTCATATTTCCCGCGCATATTCGCAAAGTCTGAGGGGGCGACGCCCGTTCAGCGGCGCAGCCTAGATACGCGCCCAAGGCAGGGCAATAAGTCAGCAGGAGTAGAGTTAGACATGAAAACGCTCATCAAGAACTTCATCAAAGACGAAGATGGCGCGACCGCCATTGAATACGGCCTCATCGCGGCCCTGATCGCGGTTGCGATCATCGCGGCGGTCCGCACGCTCGGCACCAACCTGAACTCGACGTTCTCGGGCGTCAGCTCAGGTCTCGCAGGCGCTGCGCCGGCTCCTTAATCGGCTCTCATCCGAACATATCGGATGGATGGAAAGGGAGGCTTCGGCCTCCCTTTTCTTTTGCGTATGCAGTTGCGATGGCGGGCAGGCGCGCGCTTTGTCCTTCGCGACGCGCCTTCGGCGCTCCTCAGGATGAAGCGCTCCTTCATTCCCAGCATTCTCCCCTATCTCCTTCACCCTGAGGAGCTTCGCATCGCGAGGCGTCACGAAGGGCAGCCTCTGTGTCATCCCGGCGGGAGCGCAAGCGCAGAGCCGGGATCTCCCTTCGGGGATGATTGCAGGAGATTCCGGATCGCCTGCGGCGTCCGGGATGACAAGATCCTGGGTAAAGGGTCGCGCTTCCTCCTTCGTGACGCGCCATCCCCTTCATCCTGAGGGCCGCGAAGCGGCGTCACGAAGGACGAAGGGGATGGCGCCCTCAGGATGAAGGCGAATTTTCAAACGGACGCCTAGCGCAAACGCCAAAACCTCCCGCTACGAATTATCCGCTAAAAACTAACGAAAATTATATCTAACTAAATCTTAAAGCCCTCCGTTTACGGTCAACCGCCAAGTGACGGAGCGCGCCTGATGATCCCGCTAATTCTTCTTTCCGCCTATCCCGCGGCCCTGCTCATTGCCGCATTCAACGACCTCGCTGAATTCAAGATCCCGAACTGGGCGTCGGCGGTCCTTTTCGTGTCGTTCTTCGGCGCTGCCGCCGCCGTCGGCGCGCCGGGGAAAGTCATCATCGAGGGGCTGCTGCTTGCTTGCGCCGCGCTTGTCATCGGCTTCGCGCTGTTCGCGCGGCGCATATTTGGCGGCGGAGACGCCAAACTTTTCGCCGCCATCGCCCCCTGGATCGGGGTCGCGGGCTTTCTCAATTTCCTTCTCAATGTGGCTGTTGCGGGCGGTTTTCTCGCGATGTTCCTGATGATTTTCCGTCAGACGCCAGCGCTGCCGGTCTATGCGCAGGCGCCGTGGCTCCTCAGGCTACATCAGCGGCCAAAAGACATTCCGTATGCGGTGGCTATTTGCATCGGTGGACTGATGAGTTTTCCGACAACGCCGCTCTTCAAGCTCTGGTTCGGCGCATGATGGGTATCTCGGCTCAGATAAGTCCGAAACGGGACGATCCGTGACTTTAAGTTAATGGAGTTTTGAGGACTTTTACCAACAATGCAGATCAGTGGCGCAAAAGGCCGCGCGCGTTCGCGGCAGGCAGGTTGAAACATGAACATGACCCGTATCATCGTTCTCGCGGTGGCCCTTGTCGCTGGCGGCGTGGCGTTCTATCTGATGATGGGCAACCGTCCGCAGGCCCCGACGCAGCTCGCGGCGCCGGTTGAGGAAAAGACGACGCGCATCCTCGTATCGGACGTTGACCTCGTTCGCGGCGAACGCCTTCAGGCGGATAAAGTACGCTGGACGACCTGGCCTGAAAAGGCGCTGTCGCCCGCCTACGTCACCGAGGCAAGCGGCGGCAAGCCTGAAGATCTCGCCAATGCGGATGTACTCCTGAAGCGTTTTGCGACCCTGAGCA
>CAZSBU010000072.1:5968-11265 GCA_964605055.1 uncultured Caulobacterales bacterium
GCCAATGCGGTCGCCCGAACGACGATCGTCAAGGGCGAGCCGATCATCGAATCAAAGATCGTTCGCGTCGGCGCATCCGGCATGATGGCGGCCGTCGTCGAGCCCGGCATGCGCGCCGTTTCCATGCGCATCTCGCCGGAGACGGCTGTGTCGGGTTTCATCCTGCCGGGCGATCGCGTCGATATCCTCTTTACCCGGACCGAAGGGAACAATGGGGCGCAGACGCGCACGCTGTTTGAAAACGTGAAGGTTCTCGCGATCAACACCATTTATGCGGAAAACCCTGAGACGCCGACGATCGAGGGCGCCAACGTTACGCTCGAATTTACCCCGCCGGACGCCGAAGCGTTCGTCACGGCGCGGGCTTCCGGCACGCTCAACCTCGCGCTCCGCAGCGTCTTTACACAGAACGAAGCAGTGAAAACCGAAAGCAAGCGCTCGGGCAATCTCGCCGTCATCCGATACGGGCGGTCGTAATCATGGTCGTCATGAACAATAGCCAAACACAAGCGCCCGACGAGGGAATGGAAATGAGAAACGCTCTGATGAAGTTTCCGGGCCTTGCGCGAGCCGCAAGAATTTCCTGCGCGCTCGCCTTCAGCGCCATGATCGCGATTGCTCCGGCGGCCGCACAGCGCGCGGCAACGGTGGATGGCGGCGGCCAGAGCGAGGTCTCCCGCCGGATCGTCCTGCCGCTGAACAAGGCGGCGATCGTTGAACTGCCGCAGGCGGCCTCTGACGTTCTTGTCTCGCAGCCCGCGATCGTTGATGCGGTCGTTCGCTCGCCGCGCCGGGTATACCTCCTTGGCCAGTCGGTCGGGCAGGCGAACGCCTTTTTCTTCGACGCCAACGGACGGCAAATTCTCAATCTCGAGATCCAGGTCGCGCGGGATATTGAGGCGTTGCGCGCGCTTTACGATCGGCTGATGCCGGACTCGCGCATCGTCGTCGAAGCGCTTGATGATACCATCATCCTGCGCGGGGTTGTGCCAACAAGCGTGCAGGCGACGAACGCCGCTGATATCGCAGTCCGTTTTGCGGGCGGCGATGCGGAAAAAGTCATCAGCATGGTGTCGGTGCGCGACCGCGAACAAGTCATGCTGAAAGTGCGCATCGTTGAAATGCAGCGCCAGCTGACGAAGCAACTTGGCGTCAACACGAGCGGCGCGGTCGCGCTCAACGACGTCGCGCTTCAGCTTGCGGCGATCAACAGCGTGGCGGCGACGGGCGGCCTGACGGGTGCGACCGCGATTGATAACATCGGATCGCAGGGACGCGGTTCGCTCGATCTTTCGTTCCAGGCGCTGGAATCGAACGGCCTCATCCGCACGCTTGCCGAGCCAAATCTGACCGCGGTCTCGGGCGAGTCGGCAAACTTCCTCGCCGGCGGTGAGTTCCCGGTCCCGGTCGGTCAACAGGATGGCGTCATCACCATTGAATTCAAGGAATTCGGCGTCGGCCTCGGCTTCACGCCGCTGGTGATCGACAAGGGCAACATCAGCCTGAAGATCTCGACGGAATCGAGCGAGATCACCAACGCCAACGCATTTTTTGCGCCTGGAGCCATCACTGTTGACCCCAATACCGGCCAGCCGATCACGACCGCTGGCCTCAGCATTCCCGGACTTTCGGTGCGCCGCGCCAATACGACCGTTGAATTGCCTAGCGGCGGCAGCCTCGCCATCGCGGGCCTTCTTCAGGAAGACCTGCGCCAGACGATCCAGGGCGTGCCGGGCCTCAAGGAAGCGCCGGTGCTCGGGCAGCTATTCCGTAGCCGCGATTTCGAGAAGGGTGAAACGGAACTCGTGATCATCGTCACGCCCTACATCGTCGTGCCCAAGCATGAAAGCGCCTTCACCGATCCGGCGAAGGGGTTCGTCTCAGCGAGCGACATGCAGACCTTCATGCTGGGCAAGCTGGCGTCGACTTATGGCCTTGCAGGCGCGGGCGTCTCGGAAAAGACGCTGCAGGGCCCGCTGGGCTTCATCCTCGATTAGTTGAAAGGACCACCCGATGCCGAATCTTAACAGACATATTGCAGCAGCGGTCCTTGCAACGGCGTTTGGCGCGACGGGCTGCGCAGTATCTCCTAACGGACCACAAGAGGCCCTGACGGTGCAGCAGGCGCATCCGATCTCGGTTGATAGCCAGACCGTTACGCTGACGCTTGCGATCGACGATGCGCAGAACGGCCTTTCGCCCCTCGATTCAGCGCGCGTGCGCGGCGTCGCCGACGCCTATATGCGCAATGGTCACGGGCCGCTCAGCATTTCAGCGCCGTCGGGCGTATCGGGGCGCGAAGCTGATGCGATAGCTGGCCGCGTGCGCGCCGCGCTCTATGAAGCGGGCGTGCCGGAGGCGGCGATCAGTGTCGGGACTTATCCGCAAGGCGCGCCCGTCCGTAGCGACGTCATCGTTTCCTTTACGCGTTACACAGCGACCGCAAGCGCGTGCGGCATCTGGGTGGGACTGTCCGAAGCCGACAGCCGCAACATCCGTTCGCCGAATTTCGGTTGCGCGACGCAGAACAATCTGGCGGCGATGATCGCCGACCCGCGCGATCTCGTCGAACCCGCCGACATGACCTCGCCTGATTCCGCCTCGCGCATTCGTGCGGTGCGCGCCTACCGCGACGGCTCGGTCACTGCATCTGAAACCGACGGCGCGATCCAGTCGCAAGTTGCTAACTAAAATCGCGTAGACCAAGGCCCGCCAGGGAGAACGACATGAAGACGAACCCAACAACAGCCTTCGATTTCGTCGATGACGAGGAAGGCGTTGCTCCGTCCGCCGCCCGATTGGGGCCGGACGGCGGACCTCTCGCGCGCGCCCGGGTTAGCTACGCCGCCACTCAGGCATCCGTGGCCGAGGATGACGCCTGGCTCGATGAAGAACTATCGGACGAAGAACTCGCCGCGCTGGGCGCGGATGATTTTGACGATGAAGAACTGCTCGCTGAAGATCTTGACTACATCGACGAGGCCCCGCGCCTCGCTGCGCCGGCAAGGATCGCCAAACAAGCGCCAGCGCCGGCGCCGGAATTCGATCCGGTAGAAGATGAACTCGATTACCCCGAAGAAGCGATGGCGCCGCTGACGCAGGAAGTGGCGCTCGCTAGCGCCGCGTCAACAGCAATCGCACCGGCGTTCGAGGGTTCAGGCGACGATCTCGATCACCGTCCCGTGCCGCGGATTTCGATCCATGCCTTTTGCGAGACGCCGGCGACGTCCGGGCTGCTTGAGCGCGCAGCCGTCGATCGCCGCCTTCTGAAAACGCACATGACGATGCACATGGGCGGTCTGCCAAAGGCGATTGAGCATTTTCAAACGAGCGCAACGCCGAATCTAATCATTGTCGAGACCGTCGACAGCACGAAACAATTGTTCGCCCAACTCGCCGAGCTTGCCGAAGTGTGCGACCCGTCGACGAAAGTAATTCTCATCGGCCGGGTCAACGATATTGGCCTCTACCGCGAACTCGTGCGCCAAGGGATCAGCGAATACATCGTCAACCCGAAGTCGCCGTTGCAGATCATCAAGTCGATCGCGGCGCTTTACGTCGATCCGTCAGCGCCGCCGATTGGCAAGACCATAGCTTTCGTTGGCGCGCGCGGCGGCGTCGGCTCTTCCACGCTGGCGCACAATGTCGCCTGGTGTATCGCAGAGGAATTCAAGAGCGATACGGTCATTCTCGATCTTGACCTGCCGTTCGGCACTGCAAGCCTCGATTTCGAGCAGGACCCGACATCGGGCCTCATTGAAGCGTTGTCAGCGCCTGAACGTCTTGACGACGTGCTGCTCGATCGGCTGCTGCAGAAACATACCGACCGCCTCAGCCTGTTCACTGCGCCGAACCTGCTCGACCGCGATTACGAACTCGATGAACAAGCGTTTGAGACCGTGATTGACGTTGTTCGCGGCGCAGCGCCAACGATTGTAATCGACGTGCCGCACATCTGGACGGCCTGGTCGAAGCGCATTCTTCAAACTGCCGATGAAATTGTCATCACCGCAACGTCAGACCTCGCGGCTTTCCGCAACACGAAAAGTCTCGTTGATGTGATTTCTGGTTCGAGACCGAACGACTCGCCCCCGAAACTGGTCATCAACCAGTTCGATCCGAAGCTTTCGTCCGTCCAGCCTGCGCAATATGCCGAACATGTCGGCTTGAAACCTTCGGTGATTTTCGGATGGGAGCCGCAGCTGTTCCACACGGCGGCGACAAACGCCTCGCCGATCCTGCAGGTCGGCCCAAAAACAAAGTCAGCGCAAGGATTGCGCGATCTTGCTTCGCTTGTACTGGGGCGTCTTGAGCCTCCGAAAAAGGCGAGCCGCTTCAAGATCTCTGGATTGCTCAGCAAACGGTAGTTAGACGATGTTTGGCCGGAAGACTGCAGACGCCCCGCAAAACACTGGCCCCGCCGCGCGGCCGGCCCCCGCGGCTGCGCCCGGTGGCGCTCCGAAACCTGTCGCCAAGAAAGCGCCGCCACCCCCGCCGCGCGTGGTGTCGCAAGGATCTGGCGCCAAGAAAGTTCAGGCTGTTGAAATCGGCGGCCGAACGGACGAGTACTTCCAGACCAAAACGGTAATATTCAACGCGTTGATCGATACTATCGATCTGTCGCAGCTGGCCCAGCTTGATACCGAAGCGGCAGCCGAAGAAATCCGCGACATTGTCAACGAGATCATCTCGATCAAGAACGTTCAGATGTCGATCGCGGAGCAAGAAGCCCTGCTACAGGACATCTGTAATGACGTTCTGGGCTACGGCCCGCTTGAGCCCCTTCTCGCACGCGACGATATCGCTGACATCATGGTGAATGGCGCAAGCCGGGTGTTTATCGAGGTCGGCGGCAAGATCCAGCTCACCAACGTCCGTTTTCGCGACAACGCGCAGTTGATGAACATCTGCCAGCGGATTGTTAGCCAGGTGGGCCGGCGCGTCGACGAAGCAAGCCCCATATGCGACGCCCGCTTGCCAGACGGTAGCCGGGTCAACGTCATTGCGCCGCCGCTGTCGATTGACGGCGCCGCGCTCACTATTCGTAAGTTTAAAAAAGACAAGTTGCGGATCAACGATCTGGTGAACTTCGGCTCAATCTCGCCAGAGGGCGCGAGAGTGCTTGAAATCATCGGCGCTTGCCGGATCAATACGTTGATTTCTGGCGGTACGGGCTCGGGCAAGACGACGCTTTTGAACTGCATGACGGGTTTCATCGAACTCGATGAACGCGTCATCACCTGCGAGGACGCGGCCGAACTCCAGCTGCAACAGCCGCATGTCGTCCGTCTCGAAAC
>CAZSBU010000073.1:0-9602 GCA_964605055.1 uncultured Caulobacterales bacterium
GATCCTCTTGTTGCTTGCGCTCGGCGGCGCGGTGATCTGGTCCCAGAGGTTGCGTATCGCCGAATGGTTGATAGTCGACGCAGCGCGCGGCGCCGGCTTTGAGATCGCGGCGGCTGAGGTGTCAGAATTCACTTCCTCCCGCATTGTGCTCTCTCGTTTTTCAGCAGGCTCGCATGGCGCGCCTGCTGCCGTCGCTCTTGATGGCGTCGCGGTCGATTTCAACCTCCGCGAGGCTGTGCTGCACCGGCGCGTCCGCCGCGTTTCGATCGGTCCGGGCAGGGTCGACGTCGCTGCGGCGTCAAACGGCGCCGTAAGTCTTGAAGGGTACCGGCCCGCGCCGAGGCAAGCTGCGCCCCTTCCATTCGATCGGATCGACCTCGCAGACGTCGCTGTACGCGTCGCAACGGCCGGCGGCCCGGTTGAAATCAACATCGCCGGCGGCCTCAATCTCGACGAGGGGGGCGCGTTTACGATCCTCACCGAGGCCGCTCAGGCCGGCATGGGCAATTTCGCCGTAACCAATCTTGTTGGCGGCGCTGCGTTCTCGCTCGCCGCCGATGGCGGCGTCGACATTACCGGCGATGCTTCGGGGGATGTGACGGCCTCAGCCGGAACGATCAGTATGCTTCGCGTTGAAGCCGAGGGGCGAATGGCGTCGTGGCGCGAGGCGCTCGCGGGCAACGCCAATACGCTGATGGGCGGCGGCGACGTCCGATTCTCGTCTGGCGGCATGGCGTCCTTGGACAGCGGTGCGTCGGCCCCTATTGGCGAGGCGTCAGGCGCGGCGCGGTTCGACATTAGCGAAAGCGCGACAACCATAACGCTTGACGAGGGCGGCATCCGATTTTTGACGAGCCAAGGCGCGCGCCTGTCCGTGCGTGGGCGGGATGACGCTCCCCTCCTTATCGCATCGCCGTCATCCAAGGCCGTCAAGGCATCGATCGAACTTGCCGATGGATCGGCGGTAAGCGGGCTCGACATAGAGGCGACAAGCGCCCAAGACGGAATATGGGCGTTCTCCGCTAACGGACGATCCGCCATTTCAGTCGGCGTACGGCCTGAGCCGAACGCGCTGATCTACTCAGTCGACGGAAACCTTGACGGATCGATCGCCAGTGGGCGCGTGCGCGCTCAAGGCGACCTTGCCGCTTACGGATTCGGCGAATGGTCGATTGTTGACGGACGCGCCGAGGTTGACGCTGACTGGCGCGCCGATCTCGATCGTGCGGTGGCCACTATCGGCGCCGATCCAGAGAGTTGCTTAGAAATCTCTGGGTTGTCGGTTCGCTCCAAAGATCCGGCAACGCAGGTCACCGCGCCCAAGCTGCGGGTCTGTCCGGCCGCAGGCCAGACGCTTGTGCGCGTGTCCACAACAGAAGAGTTGCAAACCGACATCGCCCTTGAGGTGAAGGGCGATCTTCTGAATGTGCGCAATGGCGAAACACGGCTGATTATTGATCCGCCCGCGGTGACGCTATCTGGCGCGATCGGACCACAAACGAACATGCTCGCCGGCGCGCTTACGGGCGGATCGATTGACGTCGACGGCATCTACGAATTTTCCGACGTCAAAGCAGAATTTGACTACCGCGGGGACAAAAGCGCCGTGAGGTTCGGCAATCTTTCGTTTCGCGATCTTCGCATGGCCCCGATGATCGGTCACATGACGCTGAAGGGCGTGGCGAGCGTCGTTGCGGATATGGTGAAGTTAGAAGCGGAAGCCGCCACCCTCGACGGCGTGCGCCTCGCCAGGATTTCCGGCCAACACAGTTTGGTGCGCGAAGAAGGTCGCGCAAATTTCAACCTGGAAAAACTTGCCTTCGCGGCCGGTAGTATTCAGCCGGTGGACATCCTGCCGGCGCTCACGGGCGTTATCTCTGGCGCTACAGGCGGCGTCGGCGGAGAGGCGCAGGTCAGCTGGGCGAAAAACCGCTTCGATTCTGCCGGCTTGATCGAGATCGAATCTCTATCGTTTCGCGGTCCTGGCGTTGCCGTCAGCCGTACGGCAGGACTGAACGGGACGATCCGTCTTGACAGCCTTGCGCCGCTGAAAACCGCTGGCGAACAACTCATCAATATCGGCCTTATTGATCTCGATGCATTGAAACTTGAAAAGGGAAAATTGCGTTTCTCGCTCGACGGCGACGACCGCCTTCACGTCGTGTCCGGAGAGTTTCCATGGTTCGGCGGCACGATCGGCGTTTATGAGGCTTTCGCGCCGCTTGATGGTTCAACGGTCGAGCTCCTGCTTCGAGCGGAAAACGTTGACCTTGGCGAGACGCTCGCTTTCCTTAACGTTGACGGTCTGTCTGGCGAGGGGAGGGTGCGCGGCGAACTCCCCATTGTGGTCGCCGACGGCAAAGCGGAAATTCGCAACGGAATTCTTTCGGCGGTTGGGCCGGGCGTCGTGCGCTATGTGGGCGGGGCGGCGGCGGTCGGCGAAACGAACGAACAGGCGCAACTGGCTTTCGACATCCTGCGCGACCTCCGCTTATCCGGACTATCGGCGACAATCAACGGACCCTTGGACGGCGACTTGGCCTTCGATCTGCTATTTGAGGGCACTAGCGAAGTCACAGTTGGGTCAGGGCGCCGATCGGGGCGAGTGACGAGCCCCGTGATCTATCGCCTCAACATCGAGGCGCCGCTCCTCGCGCTTATCGAACAGGCGCGGGTGTCCAGCGACTTCAAACTGCAACTCGAGCGCGCTGGCGCGACAATCGCTCCGCGTCCCGAGGAGGAAGATTGAGGCGAAGGCGGTGGAGCGGCGCCGCGCCAACGTCATCGTTTCGCCACCTCTGGCAGCTATGGTACAATTAAATCGCGCATGTTCGGCGCGACCTGATTCGGAGAGAGGATACCCATGCTCGAGCACGCCACTGCACAGAGCCGGCATGCAATACAACCTGACGCGGTCTCAGGGCGCGCGACAACTCGGCTGATAGCAGCCGGCGGCGGCGCTATATTTTGCGCGAGCGTTCTGTTGGCGGGATGCGCCACCGTAAAAGTTCAGGCTCCCGACAAACCGATCGAAATCAACCTGAACGTTAAAATTGAGCAGGAAGTTCGCGTGCGTCTTGATCGCGACATTGAAGACTTGATCGCAAACAACCCGGACATCTTCTAATGCGCCCCGATCCCAATTCCGGCCAACCCAGTTTCCCTGAAATGAGCTCTAAAGTGAGATCTCCCATGCGAAACCTGATGCTTGTGGCGGCGCTCATCGCGGCAGCGGCCTTTACGCCTGCATTGGCTGACCGCGCCGCGGTTGATGCAGCCAAGGCGCAGTGCGTCATTGGGGAACGCAATGACGGCTATCTCGGCGTTGTCGCTGGCCAAAGTGTGAACGCCGACCTCGACCGGGAGATCCGTTCGATCAATCAGCAGCGCAAGGCGGCGTACGCCGACCTCGCGACGCGAAACGGCGTGACGATTGAAGCGGCGGCAGTGCTGACCGCGGAACGCCTGATCAATCAGGCTCCATCAGGACATTGTGTCCAGGACGCGTCGGGCGCCTGGCTCAAAAAACCCTGATAGCGAGCGGTTTTAGATCGACAAACATAGGGCTACGTACCCCGAATCGGCGATATTCATCGTTCAGTCGTTCGGAGTCGTCATGACCGCCCACAATCATCAGCCCGCGTCTGCAGCCATTGTCGATCCGAGCGATCAAGAGCCCCTGTCATTGATCGCCCTGATGGCGTCGCGACTGTGCCATGACCTAATCAATCCAGTCGGCGCGCTGAGTTCCGGGCTCGAAGTCATTGTGGACCCAAGCCATGATGCGGCGATGCACGAGGAGGCCCTCGACCTTGTTCGCAAGAGCGCCGATAAAGCCGTCGCCTTGCTGAAATTTGCGCGCCTTGCTTATGGGTCGGCTGGCGGTCCAGGCGCCAGTATCGCCTGGGAAGACGCCCACAGCGCGCTGGCGGGTCTTTTCGGCTGGTCGCGCGCCGAACTCGTCTGGAACATCCCGGCCGGATACGCCCCCAAGGACGAGGCGCAATCATTACTGGCGCTAGCGCAGGCGGCGGGGGATTGCGTGCCCCGAGGTGGGCAGGTCGTTGTTTCAACCGAGGCTCCAGGCGATTATTCAGTCATCGCGGAAGGCGGCCGCGTCATGGTCCAGGCCGATCTTGCAACGGCTCTGCGGGGCGAGGCGGCTGAATTGAAGCCGCGTTTTACGCCGGTTTATCTGGCGGGACGCGCGGCGCGCGCGGCTGGCGGGTCCGCCGCAATCGAACACGGCGAAGATCGCCTGACGCTACGGCTCAAATTTTCAAGGGCTTGAAGGCGAACGGCCGGCTGTCGTTAACGGCCGGATAACTCCGGCGGGCCTACTAACCATTCTGTGTTAGCGTTGAGAGATGACGTTGTCCCGAAAGTATTGTCTTATTGTCGAGGATTCCGATCTCATCCGAACGATCGCCGTACGCCTGTTGACAGACCTTGGGGTTGAGCCCGGCGAGGCGCGATCTTCTGGCGAAGCCATTGTCTCATGCGCCCAACGCCCGCCCGACGCCGTTCTGCTCGACTGGGATTTGCCAGCCATGGGCGCGCTCGACTTTCTTCGCGGCATCGCAGCGCTTGCTCCAGAGAGCCGTCCGCCAATCATTCTGTGCGCGACTGAAAACGATCCCCAGCAGTTTACGCTCGCTCGTGCGGCCGGCGCTGGTCATCACGTCTTGAAACCGTTCGACCGGAAAATGCTTGCCGACGTACTGGCTGAGATTGGGCTGATTGACGCCGGCGCGCCGCGCGTTGGGCAGCAGGCTTAACAGACGGGTTCATTGCAAAATTTCGTTCGGTCAACCGACGACGCCGCGCGCCTTGAGGCGGGCAAGCGTTTGCGGGTCTGTCAGTGCGCCGATGATCTCGTCCGAATGCGCGCCGAGTTGCGGCGGATCAAGGCGGATTTGCGCCGGCGTCGCGCCAAGTTTCACCGGATGGGAAACGATGCGCTTGCCACGGGCGTCGGCGCGGCTGAGTGGGGTCGTCAGAGATCGCGCTTCCGTCAAGGGATCATCAAAAACCTGATCGATGGTTCGGATGGGTCCTGCGGGCACGCCGCCGCCTTCGAGCTTTCCAAGCCATGACGCCGTATTAGCACGCCTCAGCGCTGGTGCGATCATTTCAATGAGCGCCTCTCGATGGGCGACGCGCTGCCTGTTCGTCGCAAAGCGCGTATCTGAGGCAAGCTCGGGCTGGCCGATTATGCGCGCCAAGGCGGCGAACTGATTGTCATTTCCAACGGCGATCACCAGATGCCCATCGAGCGTGGCGAATACTTGATAAGGCGCGATATTCGGATGGGCGTTGCCGAGCCGCGTCGGGGCGGTTCCTGATATCAGATAGTTCATCGCCTGATTGGCGAGCATCGCCACTTGGCAGTCATATAGCGCAACGTCGATATGCTGGCCTTCCCCCGTGCGCTCGGCGTGGCGCAGCGCCGCGAGAATCGCATTGGACGCGTAAAGCCCTGCAAACAGATCGGCGATAGCGACGCCAACTTTCATCGGCTCAGCGCCTGCTGCGCCATCGGGCTGCCCTGTAACCGACATCAGCCCGCCAATGGCCTGGATCATGAAATCATAGCCGGGCCGCGCCGTCGCCGGGCCGGTCTGACCAAAGCCGGTGATCGAGCAATAAACGAGCGCCGGATTGTCAGCGGATAGCCTTGCCCAGTCGAGACCGTAGCGGGCAAGTCCTCCAACCTTGAAGTTCTCGATCACCACCTGACACCCTGTGGCGAGGCGGCGCACCAGAGCGGCGCCCTCCGGGTCAGCAATATCGATCGCGACCGATTTCTTGTTGCGGTTTGCTGCGAGAAAATAGGCCGCATCGGTGGCCGCGCCATCGACGTCAGTAAGGAAGGGCGGGCCCCAGCCGCGCGTATCGTCTCCCGAGCCGGGCTTCTCGATCTTGATGATCTCCGCCCCAAGATCGCCTAGCAGCTGGCTCGCCCACGGCCCGGCGAGCACCCGGGAGAGATCAAGCACTCTGACGCCGGCAAGCGCCATGGGGGAGGGCGCGGTCGCATTCTGGGAATCGTTCATTGATCGAGAATAGTCCGCCTTGCGCCGCGCCTCCAGCCAGCCCCGGCGTGCAGTAGTGTTTGACCGCAGCCGGTCCAGCCTTGATAGTCAATTGGGAACAATGCCTTCCCGGATGCGGCTCGGCCCGACATCGAGAAGGAAGGCGCCAGCACCGAGGGAGCGCGCCATGTTGGGTCTGATGATGGATCGTCCGTTGTTGACGACGGAAATCCTCAAACACGCCGTCCGAAACTATCGAAAAACTGAAATCGTCACGCGCACCGTCGAGGGGCCTATACACCGTTACAACGTGGCGGACGCAGATCGGCGCATCTGCCAACTCGCCAACGCATTGAAGGCGGCTGGCGTCAAACACGGCGACCGGATTGGGGTTATCGGCTGGAACACTTACCGCCAGTTTGAAATGTATTACGCGGTCGGCGGTCTCGGCGCCGTGCTGCACACGATCAATCCGCGCCTTGGGCCTGAGAACGCAGCCTACGTCATCAATCACGCAGAGGATTCCTACCTCTTCTTTGATACGACCTTCGCGCCGTTGGTCACCGCGCTGCGTCCGCACTTGCCGAAGGTGAAGCATTATTTCGTGCTGACCGACGAGGCGCATGCCTCCAAGGCTGGCGTTGACGCGGCGCCATACGAGTCTTTGATTGACGGACACGCGGAGACTTTCGACTGGCCGGAATTCGACGAGCGAACCGCGGTCGCCATGTGCTACACGTCGGGCACGACGGGCGAGCCGAAGGGCGTTGTCTATTCGCACCGCGCGCTTGTCTTGCAGACGTTCGCGACCGCTCTGCCCACGGCGCTTGGCGTCAGCGAAGGCCAGTCGATGTTGCCGGTCGTTCCGATGTTCCACGTTAACGCATGGAACACGCCCTACACCTGCATGATGCTCGGCCTGAAACAAGTCTTTCCGGGTCCACGCCTTGATGGCGAAGGGCTGTTCGAAATGCTCGACACTGAAAAAGTCGATTTCTCAGCTGGCGTGCCGACGGTATGGCTCGGCCTTCTTCAGTATATGGAGAAAACAGGCAAGACGCTGCCGCACCTGAAGCGCGGCCTCAGCGGCGGTTCGGCCCTGCCTGAAGCGCTCATTCGCGGTTTTGCAAAGCACGGCGTCGAGTTGCAGCAAGGTTGGGGCATGACTGAAATGAGCCCCGTTGGCACCGTGAACACGCTGCCGCCCCACTTGCGGGCGTTGCCCGAAGATGAGCGCATGAAGGTGCAACTCAAGGCCGGTCGCGCCATGCCCTTCGTTGATATGCGGATCGTTTCTCAAGATGGCCACATCCTGCCGCATGACGGCGTAAGCGACGGCAGCCTGCAAGTGCGCGGCCCGTGGATCACCAGCGGGTATTTCAAGGCGCAAGGCTCAAACCTGACCGCAGATGGATGGTTTGACACGGGCGATGTCGCCATGATCGACGAGGACGGCTTCCTGCAGATTACCGACCGGGCGAAGGACGTTATCAAGACAGGCGGCGAATGGGTTTCGTCGATTGACATTGAGAATGCGGCGCTGATGCACCCGGCAATAGCTCAGGCGGCCGTGATCGGCGTTGCTCATCCGCGCTGGCAGGAACGTCCATTGTTGATTGTCGTGCCGAAGGAGGGCGCTAATCCTGATGCGGATGATATTCGCGAATTCATGAAAAACAAGCTCGACAAGATCGCGTGGCCGGACGCCGTGGAGTTCGTCAAGGATCTGCCGCTCGGCGCGACGGGAAAGGTTTTGAAAACCGAGCTGCGCAAGAAATTTCGCGACTATAAACTGGCAGGATAAAGAAGCGTCCGACGCCCGTTGCAGCAGCGTCGCATTGATCCACCGGACCTTAACGCCAGTTAAGGCGTCGCGGCGCTAATCTGCGCGTCATGGGCAATCTGGCCGCATTTTCAAGCGTATATACCGTGCGTTGTGCAATTGCAGCAGCGGGTGCAACCAAACCGGCCTGCGGCGCATTTAACTTGCGCGGCTTGGGTCAAAAGATGCGGGGCTGAACCCGCCCTCAACATACGGAGTAGACAATGAAAATCAGGTCCCTGGCGGCCATCTCGGCTGCGATTGGTTTTATTGGCGTCACGCCGGCAGCAGCAGAACGCTACTTTTCTGGGTCAGCCGCATTCTCCTTTCTGCGAAATTCCGACAACGAGGGCGCGTTCGCAGGTCCGTTTACGACAGGCGCCGGGACGCTGATCCCCGCCGGCACGGTTTTGCCCGATGGGACGTCAGTTGGCTGGACGACCGATTTTAGTTCCGGCTTCGCTCTTGCGGCCGCCGTCGGGCGGCGCTTCGGACCCCTGCGCGGCGAAGTAGAACTCGCCTATCAGCGCAACGGCGTCGACACGCATTTCGGCGTCACGGCTGGCGGTCTGACTATCGACGGTGAGGATGCTGGCATCCTGATTACCGGCTCGCCCAATCTCGGCGTTACTGTCGGCGACCTTGTTGCAGATGGACAAGGCCGTCTGCGTACGGTCTATGCGATGGCGAATGCGTTCTATGACATCAATGTGGGCGGACCAATCCGACCCTATCTTGGCGGCGGCGCGGGGCTGGCCTTCGCCAACGTCGACTATTCGCCTTCTGGCGTCGGCATCATCAACGATGGCGGCGTTAACTTTGCATGGCAGGTGATGGCCGGCGCATCCTGGGCGGTGACCCGGCGTTCGGAAATTTTTGGCGGCTACCGATATCGGTCAGCGGGCGATGTATCCGTTGAGGCCGATCTCTTCGCCGCTGACTTCGACGTCCAGAATCGCGGCTCAATTCTGGAAGCTGGCTTGAGGCTGACGTTCTAGCGATCCCGTCCTAAGGGAACGCCCGCGTCTTTTTTACATGAATGAACAAGGCGATTGCGCGTTATGCGCAGTCGCCTTCGAGCCGCGCGACCCAGGCGCGTATCAGATCAACGCCCTCGTCATGACGGAGCGCCCGGCCAATCTCCGGCATCATAGCCCCGGGCCGCGTCGTTTCCATTCGATAAACGAGAATAGATTCGTCTGGGTCGCCCGGCGCAATACCATATCTTCGCCCGCCCGTGCCGGACCCTGCTGCGACCGGCGGCTTGCAATAGCCGAGCTTCGGTCCGGCGGCCGCTGCAGTTGTCAGATCGAGGCCGGAAGTCCGGGCAGGGCCCTTGTCGCTGTGGCAGTGGCCGCAATTGATATCGAGATAAGCGCGCGCCCGCTCCTCGACGCTCCGGTTTTCATCCGTCCAGTTTACATTGCGCGCGAGCGGCGCGATCGCCTCGTCATCGATAGTCAACATTCCGGCAAGTCGCAGCGCGTCGATCTGGTCGATCGTTGGCGCTTGCGGGCTCGGTCCGCCCAGATGGCGCGCATGAAGGCCGATTGGTTCGAGGGCGCGCGTCGTTGCATCGGTCGCATGGCAGCCGGCGCATTGATTGACGTTCGGTGTGACGTAGGCGAACGTTGTCGCCTCAGCACTATCGCGTGCGAGCGACAATGGAATGAGGCTACCCGCGCGTTGCAGACGCGCCTCGGTCTGCACATCGTTCCAGACATAGGGCAGGGCGATCCAGCCCG
>CAZSBU010000073.1:9612-11121 GCA_964605055.1 uncultured Caulobacterales bacterium
GTTTCAATCAGGCGCAAGCCGCCAAGCCGCAGCGCTTGGCCAGCGATTTCCAGCGACGGCGCCATGCCGACTGCGCGCGCCCCAGCCTTCTCGGATTGCAAGACTTCGGCGCTTTGATCGTCCGCTGCATAGTAAAACGTCTTGGTAATGATTGTTCCGACAGGAAATTCGATTGAGCCGTCGGCGTGCAGTGTGGCTGACTGACCCGCGGGGAGGGACACCGTTCGAAGCTTCGCTGCGTAGTCCGAAAAAAGCGGTGTTGCGAGATCATAGACGACGGCGTCGTCGGCAAGATGCAACACGCCTGACCCCACAGTTAAAACGCCCCAATCAGCAAGCGTTTTGGGATCGCCCTCGGTGTGGAACACAGCGCCCTTCGGTCTCTCGTCGGAGCAACTTGCCGATATCAGGGCGCCGAGGGTTGCGACAACAGCGCCCAAGGCGCGATGGATATGAAGGGCGCGCATCATCCGTCGAGAGGCGCAGCGAGCGCGACGGGCTGCAACCGCTCGTGGGCGCAATCATGCTCGGTGGTCGCAAGGCGTGGGCTCTTGAACCCGTTTGGTCCGTCAGCGTTTAATACTTCCGCACCGCCGTTTTGTACGCAGATGCGAAGGGCCGCTGGCGTCGCGCCATCAACCATCTTGGCCGGATCGGCGTAACCGTCCCACATGATATCCGGCAGCGCGCCGAGCGGGCCAAACATCGCCACGCGCAGCGCCTGCAATTCAATACTGTCCGGGTTGCGCCCGCCGTCTGCCATGCGGTTGCCCTCGATATAAACGGACTCCGGATAAGCGTCGAAGTCGGCGCTTACCCCCTGCATCGAGATGCCTGAGGAGTGCATCGAGGAGATGATGACGTTCGCCGTGCGGTGCCCCGTGATGTCGTTGTCGAATATTTCCACTTGGTCTTTGGAGTTGACGATGACGCCTGACCCGGCGGGGATGCTGGCGACGGCCGTACCCGGATGACCGAAATTCTTACGGTTGTTGTCTTCGATCCGATTGCGGAAAACGCGGGTGCGGGCCCCTTCCTGCGACAGGTTCGGCAAATTAAAGACGAGGACGCCGCCGGTGTTGTCGGTCGCGACATTGTCGTAGACATCGGCGTCAAAAGTGTTTTCGATCTCAATCCCGGCGACGTTGCGCTCGGCGCGGTTTCCGCGCACCACGACGTTGCGCGACTGCCCGACGTAGACGCCGGCGTCCGACGCGCCGATGGCGACGTTTCCTTCGAGTAGGACATTCGTAGTCTGCACAGGATAGATGCCGTAGGCGCCGTTTTCAGTCTTCGGCTCGCCCGTCCATTCGGTGCGGACACGGCGGATGATGATATTTTCGCCTTGCGTCACTTTGAGAGCGTCGCCCTTTGCGTCTTCGATTGCGAGATCTTCGATGGTGAAGTTCGAGGCGGTGACGAGTAATCCTTCCGCGCCCGCGACCTGACCCTTGAAGGACAGGATCGACTTGTCCATGCCCGCCCCGCGGATAGTTACACCATCCACGG
>CAZSBU010000074.1:0-2732 GCA_964605055.1 uncultured Caulobacterales bacterium
CTCGAAACCCGCTGACCTCTTGCCCGAACTGCAAGGGCGCCTGCCCATACGGGTTGAACTCGACGCGCTCTCCCGCGACGATTTGCGACGCATCCTGACTGAGCCGGAGGCGAGCCTCATCCGCCAGTATCAGGCGCTGCTCGCGACCGAAGGCGTGACGCTCTCGTTCACTGACGGGGCGATCGACGCCATCGCCGACGGCGCGGCGGAAGTGAACGCCAGCGTTGAGAATATCGGCGCGCGGCGTCTCGCGACCGTCATGGAGACCGTGCTTGAAGAGCTTTCCTTCTCCGCCGCAGACCGCACTGGGGAGTCGGTGGAGATCGACGCCGATCTCGTCGAGCGCCGCCTCGGCGCGATCGCCCGCGACGCCAATCTGTCAAAATACATCCTCTAGGGGTGGAGGCGGGGATCGAGCCTGTCGCGCCGCTCTGCGAAAGCGTTGCCGAGCCGCCACAGAACCGGCGACCCGACAGGCGACCAAGGGGCTTTGCGTTTCGTTAATGCCGCGTTAATCTTGTTTCTTATTGGGGGCTCAGCGGGAAGGGGCCATGGCGGACGGATCGATGGTCTCGACCAACAAAAAGTCGGCGAAAAAGCCGCGCATCGCATATGCGGGCGAGGAATTTGGCTTTGGCCGCCAGGCGCTAAACGAGTTCGTCGACCGGTGCCGCGACGACCGTTACCTGCCCGATGGCGGCCAATGGGCGCTTCGCGGCAGGTTGGAGCGTGAGTTTGTCGTTGCGCCGCTCAAGTCGAATTACGATTTTCAGCAGACGCAGGAACAGCCGCTTCGCCTGAAAGAGCAGGCCCTCATGGCGGTCAAATCAAAGACCGCCGACTTTGCCATCGTTCCGTTCTATCATCCTTATTCAGGCTACGACTTCGAGACGCTACGGGCGCTGTCTAGCCTGTTCACGCTGCTCGCCGTCGACCAGATTGAAGCGTCAGACCATTTCTGTCTCGCCGTTTACGAGCCGCAGGTGCTCGACCTCGTCCAGGCGGCGCACCCGGGATCGGGCCTGTCGATGCTGCTGAAAAAGCAGCGAACCAGTTGGGGCGCGCCTGTCGATGGCGGCGCCAATGTCGGCGCCTTTAATCGCGCTACGGAACGCGAAACCGCTGGGCTCAACATCGACGCGTCGTCGCAGTTGATGCTTCGCGACCGGATCGATCTCGTATTTGCCGGCCCCGAGGCGGCGCGGCGCTGCAAGTCGAAGCTCGACGGGTTGCGTGCAGCCGGGGTCAAGGTTGAGGAAACCGTGCAGTGGATCGAGCCCCACCGCGAAATGGGCCGCCGCGTACGCGACACGCTCGATCGCGGGCGCCAGACCAGCACTTTCTTCGATCCGCGGGACGGCAAAACCCATTTAGTCTCCACCATGTCGTCGGAAGCGCAATCGCGCCCGCTTTATGGCGTTGTGTTGCCGTTCGACGTCGCAGCGCGCTCTGCCGAGTTCACTATTATTGAGCCGAATATCGACGACGCCGAGCCGACGAAAACCCGCTTCTTCGTCGTCCGCGAAGCGCCGGACGCAACGCTCTACGAAGACGCCTACCGTACGACCGACGCCAAGACACGGTATTGGAATCGCCGCCTCGACGCCGTCGCCGACGCCCGCAGCGACCTTTCAACCCGTACGGGCAATCTGTCGGGCGCGATCCTTGTCGCCGCTGGCCTGACGCTGATGTTCTTCGGCGCTGTCGGCGCAACCGATCTAACGGCGGCGTTCCTGACCGATGAAATCTCTAAATGGCTGACGCCGGTCGTCGCCCGATCGGCGCTCGCCATTGGGGCCGTGCTGGCGATCGTCGGCTGGCCGTTCATTTCGATGCGCGCGGCCGGGGAGAAGGGCGTACGCGTCATGATGCGTTTCCGCCGCGACGGCGACGCCGCCTCCATCGGCGACGTTGAGAATTACCTGCGCAATTTCGGCGTGCGGCACGCCGTGACCCGCATGGATGAGGACAGCGAGCGCGATAACCCGGCGTCGATGATTCTCGACATAGAATTCGACAAGGCGGATTTCGCCTACGGCCTCGGTTCGGTGCTTACGCGCCGCGTGCGCGGGTCGGTCGTGAATGGCGCGCTGAAAGTGGCGTTCAGCCGCTGGAAGAGCCGTGGCGTGACGATCCTCGCCGCGATGCCGATCGAGGACGGGAAGATGCAACTGCCCCGGCACGCGCGCCGCCGCTGGTGGAACGAGGCGCTCAACGCCTGGGCAGCCGACGTCGCGGAGACCTGGTTCATCCGTCTGTCACGCATTCTCGTTCTGCCGCTATTGGGTGGAATTGTTCTCCTTATCGCTGCGCTTCTACTCGGCTGGAGGCCATAAGATTTTCGCGAAATTTACCGCCGCGCCCCGCGCGCGGCGGCTCGCCGGAGAAAAACATAAAAAGCGCCGGCGCCGCCATCTCTCGGGCGCGCCCCGCTCACCCGGGCGATCATCGACCGCAACCTCGGCCCATCCACCCATTCGAGGAAGCGCTCGCGCAGAAGACCGCGCGGGGCTTCGTCCTGAGGCGCGCGGTCGCCAGACGATCCGTAACCCAATCGACGCCGCGTCATCGAAGCCTGAGAAGCAGGCCCGCCCTTGCCGGTGATGACGAGCACGCATCGGCAGCCGTCTTCAAATGCGGCGGCGAGAAACCGCGACAATGCGCTCTCCGCCCGGACTTGCGTCATCCCGTGCAGATCGATCTCTCGATCGGGCTCGATCTCGCCGCGCCGC
>CAZSBU010000074.1:2742-10984 GCA_964605055.1 uncultured Caulobacterales bacterium
CGTGCAGGTCGAGTACGCGCTCGATGGCGATCCGGCCGTTGGCGACGAGCCGGTCGCGCGCGGGATCGCCTGCGCCGATAACCGACGGTTTCTGTGCAGCCGATGGCGGCGCGGATGCTCTCGGCGAAAGGCCGACAGAAAACGCCGCCTTCGCTCTGGGCCGCAATTGACCGGGCGCGTGGGCGAGCGGGCCCGCGCGATGCGCCTCAGTCGGATCGGCTTGCGTATTGACAACACAATCCCGACGACGCTCGGGGGCAGACGGCCGAACGTCGCGCGTGACGCGTCGCCAGAGTTCGTTCTCATCGGAAGTGACGCGGCGCCGGCTCATGGCCGCGGCGCGGGCGCTTCGCTCAGCCGCTGTTCCGCCAGCGCCGCCGGCAGCAACACGAAGAGAGCGCCATCGGCGCGAAGGCGTCCCGCAAGCTCACCCGCCTCAGCCCCCGATCCGGTGAACACATCGCCGCGAATTGGTCCGCGAATGGCGCCGCCCGTATCCTGCGCAATCATCAGCTGGCGGATCGCCGGCGTCTGACGCGTCTCATCGCCGGTGAGCGATATCCACATGGGCGCGCCGAGGTCGTGGAATTTCCGATCGACCGCGAGACTGCGCATCGGCGTCAGTTGTACGCCTTCCGCGCCAATCGGCCCAAGGGCGGGATCGGGCAGCGCGGTCAATTCGCGAAAGAAGACATAAGACCGGTTAACCTCGCGCAGCGTCCGGGCCGCGTCTTCGGGCGCCGCCGCGAGCCAGGCGCGGATAGACTGCATGCTCACCTCGTCCAACGGCAAGACGCCTTGCTCAACCAGCGCCTTTCCAATTGCCGTATACGGATGACCATTCTGGCCGTCATAGCCGATGCGCATTTCGGAGATGCCGCCGTCCGCCTGTTCAACCAGCAACCGCCCCGAACCTTGTATCTGAAGGAACAGGAGATCATTTGGGTCCATGTAAGCGATGGGCGCAACGCGCGGCGCCAGTGCGCCAGCGTTGATCGCCGCGTGATCGGCATAGGGCCGCAAGGCGCCCCCCTCAATGCGACCGGCAATGCGTTGGCCGCGAAACTCCGGGCGGAAAAGCCCGAGGTCAACTGCGACGAGATCATCCGGCTTCGGATAGACGGGCGCGGTCAGCTCCGCCGTCGGCGACAAGGCGCCGCGATAGACCGGCTCGAAATAGCCAGTGAAAACGCCGGTTGCGGCGTCGAGCGGCGGCTTGCCGGCGGCGAGTCCGTCGGCGCGCGGCAAACGACGCGCGATGATTTGCACGGGCCGGAAGCTCCGTTCAAAGAATGCCCGCGCAGCTTCGCGATCGACCCCGCTCTCAAGACCCAACGCTGCTGCGCAGGACGTCCCCCAAGGGTCGTCCGCATCGACCGGAGTTTGCCTCGCTGCGCAGGACCGCGCGAAGGCCCCGAGCGCGGCCGCATGGTCGTCGCTCGCCCAGCCATCCAGTTCGGCGAAACTTGCCGGCGCGTAGGCGATTTCTGCGGCGAGCCAGGCGTCGTCTGGAATTTCCGGCGCTTCGCCCGGCAACAATCGGAAGAGAAGGAGCCCCGCGAGCAGCGCTGCGGCGGCGAAAATGGAGGGGGCGAGAAATCTCGGGTCCGTTTGCGATAAGGCTGCGGACGGTTCGGCGCGAGGTTTGCGCGGGCGCGGGTCGGGTGGCAGTCGGCCGTCGTCCAAGGCGCGCTCTCCGAGTAAAGGAGCGTTAGCGGTCTCGGCCCGCTATCAGGCTGAGCCGCCCGTCGCGATCAGAGTCCAGTTCGGATCTTTCGACGAGATGTCGCGGGCGAATGTCCACCGATCTTTGACAAGGTCAATCCGCGTCGGGTCTCCGTCTACGAGCGCGCCGGCGCTGTCATAGGTCGCGCGCACCTGATTGGAAGCAAAGTCGGTTACCGCAACCATCTGTCCGCCTTCGGCGTGCGATGAGGCGATGTTGGCCGACTCGATGCCCACGAATTTCAGATCGACGCGGTGGCCGGACGCCTCGCGCGCTGAGACAGCGCCGCGAAAAGCTTCAAAGACTGACGGGCTGACGTATTTCCGTACGCTTTTCAGATCGCCCGCGGCAAACGCCTCAACGATCATTTCATAGGCGGCGCGTGCGCCGAGCAAATAGTCGGGCTCGTCAAAAGAAGCGTCAGCGGCGCGGAGCGGGGCCGCGCCCTCAGAAACCGGCTTCAACACCGGGGCTTCAGGCGCGGCGACCGGACGCGCGGCGGCGGATTCCGGCTCAGCTTGCCGCTTGGCGCGCTGCAGCCCCTCAATGTCCGGGCGTTGTTCATGTCCGGTGCGGGTGCCGAGAACGGAAATCAGTCGGAAAATCACGAAACTCGCGAGCCCGACAAATACAAGCAGAACAGGATCCATGGTCTCTATACGCCTTGCCGACGCCGCTGGACGGCCAACGGCTTAAATTTTAGTCTTCCATGTTTATATAGGGCTGAAGTTACCGAAACCACCCTCGATGCCCTTTCTCATTTTCTTAATCCTCCTCGCGGGACCGATTGCGGAGATATATGTGCTGCTTGCTGCGGGCGGGGCGTTCGGCGTGTGGCCGGTTGTCGCCGCCTGCGTTGCGACGGCGGCAATCGGCGCAGCGGTCATACGTTTTCAGGGTCTGTCAGCGCTGACGAAGGCGCAAGCCGACATCGCCGCGGGGCGTCCGCCGGTCGCCTCGGCGATCGACGGGGTGTTCCTGCTCATCGCCGCGCCTCTGCTGATGACCCCCGGGTTTCTCACCGACGCGCTCGGGTTTTTGCTGCTTGTCCCGCCGCTACGCCAAGGCCTCGCCCGAGCCGCTTTGCGCTGGGTCAGCGCAAAGATCGCCGCCGGTGAGAGCATCGTGATCATCCGCCGGCCCTGAGCGCCGCAAAATTAAAAAAGGCGGCGCGTCGCCGCGCCGCCAGTTATGGAAACGGCTCAGGGAGTTGACCGTTTACCAATCCGAGACAAGTCACCCGCGCGGGCGGAACGCGCCTTTCTCGAGCATCGCGACCTGTTCGATTGCGCCGGTTCGCGTGTTGTAACGGCAGTAGACGCGCGTCGCGGCGATCTCATCCGCATCTGTAATCCAGAACTCGACCACGCTTGCGCCCCGCTCAATCCGCCGATCGATGCGGCGCCAGGAATCGCCGAACTGGTTCTGGGCTTCGACGACGCAGGCATCGCGCGGCGCAACATTCCGCGCCGCCGAAGCGGTATCCGGGATAAGGAACGCCCAAAGGCAGGCGAGCGCGGTCAGCGCCGCTCTTCCGCGAATGCCTCGAGAGGAAATTGGCGACATAGCTGGTTCCTTGCTACTTGCTATTCACAAGTCACTATCATGGTCGATATAAACTTGCAACATTAAAGTGACTATGTTTTACCACGAGCTCGCACCCGGCGGCAGGCAGGCTGATGAACGGACCCGAATACGACATGGATGCGGAACGCCGCTCACGCTCGCGCTCGCCCTGCCCGGTCGGTCATGCGCTCGACATCATCGGCGATCGATGGAGTTTGCTCATCATCCGCGACATGGCCGCGTTCGGGAAGTCGACGTTCAAGGAATTTCTTGAGTCTGACGAAGGCATCGCCACCAACACGCTGACCGCCCGCTTGAAGCATCTTGAAAAGGCCGGCCTGATCGAAGCCCGCACCTATCAGGAAAATCCGGTGCGTCGATCCTACCACCTCACCGAGAAAGGCGACGCGCTGCGTCCAATCCTCAGGGCGCTGCGCGATTGGGGCGATGAGTGGGCCGGTTGCTAATCCGCCCCAACAGGTTGCCGGCGCCGAGCGAGGCGTGTAAGAGCGCTGACGCATTCAGAACCCAGAGGCGGATTGATGTCGGAAACGACGGGAAATGGGGCGACGTTCCCCAACGGCAATTCATCAGGCGGATCGAGCGGCGGCGCTTCGGACGCCCCGCCGAGCCTGCGGGTGCTGGCGCAATATCTGAAAGATCATTCGTTCGAGAGCCCCAGGGCGCCGGCGAGTTTCCGGGACATGGGTCAGCCAGGCATTGAAGTGAGCGTCGACGTCAACGCGCGCGGTATTGCGTCCGGACAGTTTGAGGTTGAACTCGCGGTTTCTGCGCGCGCCCGTCGCGGCGAAGAGCCCGTATTCGTTGTCGAGACGACCTATGCGGGCGTCTTTGAATTGCTCAACGTGCCGGCCGACCAGCTCGAACCCATCATGCTGGTCGAGTGCCCGCGGCTTCTGTTCCCGTTCATTCGGCAAATCATCGCCGATACGACGATCGCAGGAAATTTCCCTCCGATCATGCTCGATCCGATCGACTTCTTTGCAATCTATCAGCAGCGCGTTCTGCAACAACAGCGCAGCCCGGCGGGCGTTGCCTGACGAGCGTTCACCGTCATCCATCTGCCGTCATCAATTCGCCGCTGAAGCTTTGGCGTCGCAAATCGACCAAAGCGCCGCAGGCCCCAACTCATCGACAAAGGCGGCATGGGCTGCCGCCTCTTCATCGGTCAAAAGGCTCGGCATTGGACTGGGGCGCATTTTGGCGCGGCGGAGACCGCCTTTGCGAAACTGAACTTCGGCCCGGTTAGCATCGGCGAAATCGAGCCCGGCCTGCGCCCCGCCGGTAAGCTCAATGTACACCGCCGCAAGCAGCCGCGAGTCGAGGAGCGCGCCGTGGCCGTCCTTTTGCCGCTGGCGCGTGTCGACGCCGAATTTGCTGCAAAGCGCATCAAGGCTTGCCGGCGCTCCAGGAAACTTGCGACGCGCGATGTGCAGCGTATCGACGATCGGATTGCCAAGCCGCGAGAAACCGGCAGCGGCCAACTCTGCGTTCAAAAAAGGTAAATCAAAACTGACGCCGTTGTGAGCGACAAGCTCCGCGTCATCGACGAACTTCACGAATGCCTCGGCGACGCGCGCATCGGAGAAAACCGGTTTGTCTCGCAGAAACTCCGCCGATAACCCGTGCACCTTGAAAGCACCCTCCGGCATGTCGCGTTGGGGGTTCACATAGGTATGGAAGTGCCGCCCAGTCAGCGCGCCGCGGATAAGCTCGACGCCGCCAATCTCGACAATGCGGTGACCCTCTTCGAATCGGAATCCGGTGGTTTCGAGATCGAATACGACCTGACGCATCTGAAAGACATGCTCCGTTTACCGACGTTCAATTTGTTTGCGCGGCGGCGCGCCGCGCTTGCAGGACGTCTTTCACGCGCGCGCCAAGCTGCGCCATGGCGAAGGGCTTCTGAATAAAAGTCGCATTGTCGACAGCGTCAAGCTGCGCCCGGACGGCAGTCTCCGCGTAACCCGACATGAAGATAACAGCCGCTTGTACGCCGAGTCGCGCGCGCGCTTCCATGATGAATGTCGGACCGTCGATCTGATCCATCATCACATCGGTAATGATAAGGTCGTAATCGGGATCGGCTTCAAGCGCTTCGAGCGCCTCGACGCCGTTCGCGGCCGCTTCGATTTCATACCCCGCACGTTTCAGCATCGCGATTACAAAGGCCCTGACGCCGTCTTCGTCTTCGACAACGAGAATACGACCCGCGCCCGAATAGTCGCCATGGGCGAGGCTCGTCGCCGCCGCTTCCGCCGCCTCGGCGGCTTCGCTCGCGGCGGCGTCTTCATCGCTCGCCTGATGCGCCGGCAGGTAGACCCGGAATACCGCGCCGCCTTCCGGCGCGTTCGCGACAACTATCGCGCCGCCCATCTGGCCGATGATGCCGTCGACCGTCGACAGGCCGAGGCCCGTTCCCTTGCCTTCTTCCTTGGTTGTAAAAAACGGATCGAAAATCTTGTCCATGATATCGGTCGGCACGCCCGGACCAGTATCGGCCACTTCGATCAACGCGCAGTCATGCGCGGCGATTGCAGCAACGCCAAGCGCGGCGGCCTCCTCCGCAGCGACCAGCCGGGTTCGGATCGTCAGTATACCGCCCGCCGGTGCCATAGCGTCGCGCGCGTTCACTGCGAGATTCATGATCGCCGTTTCGAGCTGCTGACGATCAACTTTCACGTTGGGCACGCCGCGACCGTTGACCACCTCAAGCCGGACCTTCTCGCCAATGGCCCGATTAAGGAAGGGCGAAAAGTCGAGAATGACGTCGGTCAGCGATTGCACCTTGCGGTTCAGCGTCTGCTTGCGGGAATAAGCAAGAAGCTGCTTTGTCATATTTGCAGCCCGCTGAGCGTTTTCGCGGATCTGGACCAGCTCTTCATAGGCCGGATCGCCCACAGGGTGGCGCAGCATGAGCATTTCGCAGTTGCCCAGAATGACCGTCAGCACGTTATTGAAATCGTGCGCGACCTCGCCCGCAATGAAGCCGATGGCCTTCAGCTTCTGGTCCTGCGTGTGGTCTTGCTCCATGCGCTTGCGGTCGGTTATTTCAACCGTATAAAGAACAGTTCGCCGCGGCCCGTAACTGCCCCGGCGACGTTTCACCGGCCGAGCGTAGACGGAGAAGACCCGCGCGGCCGGCCCGTCGCCGATTACGGCGTCGACCGGGCGCACCGCCCCGCCGGGACCCGGCTTGCGCTTCAATTCATCAGCCAGTTCCTCCAGCGCAGCCGCGCCCATCGCGCGAGCCAGCGGCGTATTCGCCTTGATGTTGCCGAACGTGTCGGCGAAAACGCGGTTGCATTCGATGATGCGGGCGTCGCGGCCGATCTCGCCTTCGATTATGGCCATGCCGAAGGGCGCTTCCGAAACATCGCCTGTCCCCGTCGTCTCAGCGGCGCCGTGGGTTTCCTCTTTGATGGCAAGCTCGACGCAGACGAACCCCTCGCCCATGCCGCCGCGCCGGAACGCCGTCAGCGTCGCCTCCGCCGGGTCATCGCCACGACAGCGGATCCGGGCCGCTTGCGGCTGTTGATCGACCTGCCACAGCCCGCGCGTCAGCTCGGCCGTCTCGCCCAGCACAATGTCTTCAAGGCGCCGCAGGGCGCCGCGCTCGACGCCAAGGCTCTCCCGCGCGCGCGCATTGGCCCACGCGATCTGCCCGGACCGCTCAATCGCGAAGACTGGGCGCGGAAAGTCCGCATACGATGCTGCGAGCATGTCGTGTTGCTCTTCTTCGATCGCAAGCTCGCGCAGGCGCCACGAAACGAAGTCAGAGGCGTTCGCCACCGCGCGAACGGACACTTCGAACCGGCGCCGACGACCGCCATTGGCGAGACCCATCACCTGCGAGATGACTTCCTCAGCGGCTACAGCGCTCTTGGCCGCGCGGCAGAGGCGAAAGACTTTTGTCGCCTCTCCTCCCTGCTGGGCGAACAGGCGATCGATGCGGGGGGGCAAGCCCGCAGGCCCGATGACGCCAGCCTCCCGCGCGAGATCGAAATAGGCGGCGTTTGCATACGCAACGACGCCATCGCGGCGCGCGATGAGGCGCGCATCAGGATCGGCGTCGAGCACGCGCTCGGCGATGGAAAGGGACGACAGCACCTCTGCGCCCGCTAGCTGCGCGGCCGCTTGCTCGCTCTTGCCTGACGCGCGCCTCACCAACGCCCCTGCTAACAGGATGGGCGAGACCGCCTTGATCACGGCGCCGGTGAAGAGCAAAGCGGCGAGGAGAGCGATGATCGCCGCTGCAACAAGGCCGATGGCCCCGAAATTTCCCGAAGCCAGCACGATGACGGAGCCCCCGGCGATAATCGCGAACAAGCTCCACAGACCCGCCGCCAACGCCTGCATCCAGAAACGCCGGGGTTTCGGAGGTCGCGCGTCGCGATCGTCTGCTGCGGAGAATTCAGCCGCCGCCCGCGCGCGCGCCGCTTCCAGCATTGCGGCGATGTCGGCGGACCCTGGCGGGCGGGAGCTGCGCCCGCTCTCCGCTGTGACCATTTCCGCGGGCGCACGCCCCGCGTTAGAGGGTTCGGGCGGCGGCTCGTGATCTATTTTGACCGGACTGGCGTTCACGATCGGAGCTCCCTTGGCGCGTATGCGTCGCTGCAAAAGCGCCGTTGACAGGCCGCGGCTGACGTATCGCGAAATCATGGCCCGCTTCGCTCAGCGACGCCACCCGCCGAGGTCAGGCGCGCGGCGGATTTCCGGCGGAGCGGGGCCCGGCTGGGCGGGCGCGGCGCATGATGAAGCCGATGACTTTCGCCACAGCCTCGTAATGTTCGACCGGAATTTCCCGATCAAGCTCGACGGCGGCGTGAAGCGCGCGCGCGAGCGGCGGATTTTCCACCACAGGAACGCCTGCCTTTTCTGCGGCTTCCCGGAGCCTGAGGGCGAGGTCGTCGATGCCCTTTGCCACGC
>CAZSBU010000075.1:0-8392 GCA_964605055.1 uncultured Caulobacterales bacterium
GTCGCCTTTGGCGTCTTCGATCGCGAGATCTTCGATGGTGAAGTCCGAGGCGGTGACGAGCAGCCCTTCCGCGCCCGCAACCTGACCTTTGAAGGACAGGATTGACTTGTCCATCCCCGCCCCGCGGATCGTTACGCCATCGACGGCGAGCGAGAGCGAGCGGTTGAAGGCGAATATGCCCGCTGGGATCTCGATCACGTCGCCGGGCTTGGCGTCGAGGAGCGCGGTCTGCAACGTTTCCTCGTAGCTGGCGTCAGCCGCCACGGTCGGCTCACGGTCAGCTCGTTCGCCGCAGGCGGAAAGTCCGATTGCTGCGCATAGGGCCCCCGCAAAGCTGGTCGGCGAAGCGCGGAAAAGTCGATCAGAATAATGTCTCATGCGCCGGTCTCCCTCTCGGCATTGACCGGAGAGAGCATAGGCGATCGGTGGGCGACGGCGAAAGGCCCTGAAGCAGGCGCACCCGGCCTGAATAAAGGGCGTTATCAAAGGGCTTTTTCAAGCGACCGCGGCGAGCGCGCTGCGGAAGAAAGAAAGGCCGTCAACGCCACCCAAAAGCGGCGAGATAACCCTTTCCGGGTGGGGCATCAGCCCCATGACGTTACCAGTTTCATTGAGGATGCCCGCGATGTCCCGCGCCGAGCCGTTCGGATTGTCGACATACCGCAGCGCGACGCGGCCGTCGCCCTCGAGCCGGTCGAGGGTTTCAGCATCGGCGAAGTAATTGCCGTCATGGTGGGCTACCGGCATGTCGAGATATTGCCCGGGCGCCAGACCGCCTGTGAAAGCGGATCGCGCGTTCTCAACCCGCAGCGTCACCGTGCGGCAGACAAAATTGAGGCCTGCATTGCGCAGTAGCGCGCCAGGTAACAGACCGGCCTCAGTCAGGATCTGGAAGCCGTTACAAATTCCCAGAACGGGTGCGCCAGATTTTGCACGCTCGGTCACGGCAGCCATAATCGGCGCGCAAGCCGCCCGGCAGCACGATGAAATCCGTATCGGGAAGTTCAGTCTCCTGATGCCAGACCATCGCCGGGGCGCGGCCCGTCGCCAGCGTCAGCGCTGTTGCGGCGTCGCGGTCGCAATTCGAGGCTGGGAAAACGATAACGCACGATTTCATGCAGCGGCTCGTAAAGTGGACGACCAGTCCGCGCCGGTCAGTTGCTCGGAGATGGTCCAGAGTTTTTCCGCGGCGGCCCGATCTTTCGCCGGGGCCGGAATTTTCGCCGCCCCGACTGGCCCTTTCAGCTCGAAGAAGCCCGTCGGGCCGTAATAGCCGCCCGGGGCGGCTTCAAGTCCCGCCGCGCACAAGGCGGTGGGCAGAGCGCCAAGCGCTGCCGTCTGAGAGAATACGCCGTTCAGCACACGAAAGAGCGGCGCAGCCTTCTCGCCCGGACCGGTAAATTGCAGGGCTGTATCGGACCATCCTGGGTGACAGGCATAGGCGCGCGCCTTCGCGCCAGCTGCGGCGAGACGGCGATCAAGTTCGAGCGCGAAGGAGAGGTTGGCCAGCTTGCTTCGGGCATAGACGCGGGCCGGTGAATATCCTTTCTCGAACATAAGGTCTGAGAATCGAAATCCGGGTGCGAAATTGCTCGCGGTGCTGGCGACGATAACGAAACGCCCGCTTGACGCCTCGACGCGATCGGCCAACAGGGCGGCGAACAGGAAATGCCCGAGGTGGTTGACGCCGAACTGCGTCTCGAAGCCGTCGGCGGTCAGTGTCCGAGACGGGATCATCATGATGCCCGCATTGTTGACGAGCGCGTCGATACGCTCGAGCCGGCTTCGCGCCTCTGAGGCCGCAGCACGGACGGAGGCAAGGCTCGCGAGATCGAGCGAGATTGACTCAAATCGCCCGGCCGGCGCGGCTGTGCGCAACTGCTCAACCGCGGCGGCGGCTTTTTGCGGATTGCGGCAGGCAATAACAACGCGGCCGCCCCGGGAGCCGAGCATACGCGCAGCCTCCAGCCCGATGCCGCTGTTGCCGCCGGTTATCAGGAATGATTTGCCCGAAAGTTCCGGCAACCGGTCTTCGGTCCAGCCGCCGTGACCGAACGGATCGGCGTTCACGCCTCGACCTCTATGGCGTAATTTTCCATCACCGGGTTGGCGAGGAGCCGCTTGCACATTTCCTCGACGCCCGCGCGGGCGCGTCCCGCGTCCGCCTCGTCAATGTTTAGTTCGATGATCTTGCCCTGCCGCACTTCTGAGGCGTTTTCATATCCCATGGCGTGGAGCGCGCCTTCGATCGCCTTCCCTTGAGGGTCAAGAACGCCGGGCTTCAGGGAAATGGTGATGCGGGCTTTCATTGCGGCTCCGTCAGGGTCTGATAGCGGGACTTAGCGCGGGGCTGCGTCGGCGGCAACCGGCTCCCGATGGGAATTGCCTCGGCGCCTGGTCTGCCAGCGGTCGAATTTTGAGTTAGGCTGCGTTCGAAGCCCCAAACGAAAGCGCGCAGCATTAGATTATGAAAACGCAGGTAAGTTCATCACGCCGCAGCAGGACAAGAGCTTTAGCGATGGGGAGTGCGGCGGGCGCAAAAGTTCGCGCCGCCAATCCTGCTGATCTCTCGTCAATCGTCCGGCTGTGCGATGCGCTGAACGATCATGCGGGCTTGCCGACGGGCCTGCTCGACGCCCGTAAGTTTCGGACGGCGCTGTTCGGGCCGCGGGCGTTTATGTTCGCCGATCTCGCTGAAGCGGGTGGGGAGCCTATCGGCTACGCCCTGTCGCACGATGCGTTCACGTCCGATACGGGCGAGCGCAGCATGTATCTGGTCGATCTCTTCGTCGAAAAACACGCGCGGCGGAGCGGCGCGGGGCGGGCGCTCATGGCTGCGGTCTGCCGACGCGCGCGGCGGCGGGGCGCTGCGCAGCTCTGGTGGGCGTCGACGCCGCATAATCTTGGCGCGCGGAATTTCTATGCGCGCATCGGTGCGACGGACGAGGCCGTTCGCGTTCACAGCCTCCACGGCGCCGCGTTCAGGCGGCTCGCAGCGCCAGTTAATTCTCGCTGAGTTTGATCGCCCATTGAAAACACAAACGCCGGCGCATTCTTGCGCGCGCCGTTACTTCACGTTGTCCGCGACGAGCACCGGACCAGTGGCGCCGCCGCCATTGTGATCCTTGAGAACGCCGAGTCGGCGCGCGACTTCCTGATAGGCCTCGGTGACGCCGCCGAGATCTTTGCGGAATCGGTCCTTGTCCATGATGGCGCCGGTTTCCAGATCCCACAGCCGACAGGAGTCCGGGCTAATTTCGTCAGCGAGAATGAGGCGCACCATCTCGCCTTCATACTGACGGCCGAACTCGACCTTGAAATCGACGAGCCGGATGCCGACCGCCGTAAACAGGCCCGCGAGGAAATCGTTGATGCGCAATGCAAGCGACATCATGTCGTCTATCTCCTGCGGCGTCGCCCAGTTGAATGCTGTGATGTGCTCCTCGGATACAAGAGGATCGCCGAGCGCGTCATTCTTGTAATAGAACTCGATGATCGATCGGGGCAAGGCGGCGCCTTCATCGAGGCCGAGGCGCTTGGCGATGGATCCGGCCGCGACGTTGCGCACCACCACTTCGAGCGGAATGATCTCGACATGGCGGATGAGCTGCTCGCGCATGTTCAGCCGGCGGATGAAATGCGTCGGCACGCCGACCCGCTCCAGTCCCTGCATCACGAATTCCGAGATGCGGTTGTTGAGCACGCCCTTGCCTTCAAGCACGGCGTGCTTCTGGTTGTTGAAAGCTGTGGCGTCATCCTTGAAATACTGGATGAGGGTGCCGGGCTCCGGTCCCTCGAACAGGATTTTCGCTTTGCCTTCATAGACTTGCTTGCGACGCGCCATCGTGTCTTTTCCTTCGGGGCCAGCGCTGGGCCGGTTCGGCGGAAGCGCGCTATACGCGCTTGGACCGCGCCTGAAAACCCCTACATCCTAAGGCGCGGCAGCGTCTATGGCGGCCGGGGCTCCAACGCGCTTTTCCCGCATTGCGGGAGGGCGCGAGGGCGTTTACAAGACGCCTTAACTGGCGGGAAAAAATGTAAGGAAATCAACGTCCATGACCAATTTTGACGAGCGCAAGGACAAGTTTGAGAATAAATTCGCCCATGACGCTGAATTGCGCTTCAAGGCCGAGGCGCGGCGCAACAAGATCCTCGGGCTATGGGCCGCCGGCCTGCTGGGGCGTTCCGGGGCGGAGGCAGAAGCCTACGCCCGGGAAGTCATCATCGCCGACCTTAAAGAGGCGGGCGACGCCGACGTTATGGCCAAGTTGAAGGCGGATTTCGCGGCTGCCGGTATCGAGCAGAGCGAACACCAGATCCGCTGCCATATGGACGAGATGCTCGTCAAGGCGATCGAGCAAATCCAGAACGAGGGTTAAGCGTACTCCTGCTGGCGTCAAGTCGCCAACGAGGCCTTAAGGCGCGCCAGATAATCCGCGCTCGCATTGGCGTTGAGGCGGCACCACATCGGATTGTGGTCGGACATCTGATGGGTCCTCCAGTCACGGTACACCTTTCGCTGGCTTGCGGCATCGGCGGCCTTCTTGCCGCTCGTCGTTTTCGCGGCATATGGCCAGTAGGCGGTAAAGTCGGCGTCGGTGTCGCGCATGACCTCTGAAAAGATCGGCAAGACGCCCGCATTGTTCTTCGCCTCGATGAACTCGATCACATCGGCCTCGGTCTTGAACGCGATCTGGTCGTAATACTTCGTCGAGAGAACGTTTGTTGGCGTCTTCAGCGCCTTGGGCGTGATGAAGCCATTGTCGGTCAGCGCCTTCATCGTCTTGTGCTCGGGGTGAACGATATTGAAATCGCCAAGCAGGATGAGCGCGCGTCCATCGTTCATCTCGCGATCCGCACGAGTGCCGAAATATTCGGCGACAGTTTCGATTTCCTCGATCCGTTCCTTCAGTTTTGCTCCGGATTCCTCGCCGAAATAGATATGCACCGTGCAGATGGCGAATTTGAACCATCCAGCCTGAAAGAAAGCGAGGAAAGGCGACCGGCGGAATTGTTTGCCAGCATAAACGGCCTTTTTCTTCTCATGGGCGGGTTCGACGAGCGCGCGTGAGATCAACATCTCCATCGGCAGGACGATCTCGCCGGCGATGTTCTGGAACGAAACTTTGCGCCGGTCATAGAGATAGGTGAGGCGCTCGCCATTGCCGCCAAGACGCTCATCGGTCACGTCGGTCGCGATGAAATCCCAGTCGCGCCCGAGCAGCCGCATGATATTCGCCCACTCGCCGAGCGCATTGATTTCCTGAACGGCGACGAAGTCGAAGCGCGACAGGATTTCGGCGATATAGAAATGCGTCTCGGCGAGGCGCGGGCCGTTCCCGCGCCTGTTACCCTTGTCGAAATCGCGGATGTTCCACGTGGCCAGCAGCAGGCTGTTCTCAGCATCCTTCGACGGTATCGCCTTATCGAGTTGATCGCGCAGGCGTTCGAGGCCTTCGATAGCGCGCAGTCGGTCCGTCTTGTCGGGAATGCGATCGCGCAGAGCAGCATAATAGACCATTGAGGAGCCCTCCCGTATTCCCATTCAGTGTGAGCCTAAAAATGCCGCGTTCGCGTGACATTTTTCATCGCGACGTCATTTGTTCTGACGTCGCTGCGCATCGCGGTGGCGGGCGTCGCCATCGATCGCTACGGTCGGCGCCAGGACAAAGGGAGCGCATTCATGTCGGCAGGCAAACCGGGCCGCGTAGCAGGCAAAAAAGCTTTCATCACCGGCGGCGCGCAGGGGCTCGGCGCGTGCTTTGCGCGCATGCTGGCAGCCGAAGGCGCGCAGGTTTTTGTCACGGACGTCAACGCCGCTGGCGCTGAAACAACGGCCGCCGATATCAACGCGAAGTATCCGGGCTCGGCCCATTTCTGCGCGCACGACGTGACGAGGCCCGACGACTGGGCCCAGGCGCTCGATCTCGCGGCGCAGCGAATGGGCGGCATCAGCGTGCTGATCAATAATGCCGGCATCGGCGGGGCGGGGTCGATTGAAACGGAGACGATGGAGGGCTGGCGCCGGACGATGGATATCGACGTCGATTCCATCTTTATCGGCACGCAAGCCGCGATGCCTTATCTGAAAGCCGCGCAACCAGCGTCAATCATCAATATATCGTCCGTCGCCGGCATGATCGCGGACGGCATGATGTTGTCCTATAACACCGCAAAAGCGGCGGTATGGATGATGACCAAGTCCATTGCGCTGCATTGCGCGCGCTCAGGGCTCGATATCCGCTGTAATTCCGTCCACCCCGTGTTCACGCGTACGCCGATCATCGACCCGCTGATTGCGCTGGGCGGCGGGGGCGAGGCGGGCGAGAAGAAGCTCGTGCGCCAGATCCCGCTCGGACGCTTGGCCGAGCCGGAAGATGTTGGCTACTGCATCCTCTACCTTGCGTCAGACGAGAGCCGCTATGTGACGGCGTCAGAGTTCAAGATCGACGGCGGCATCACGGCGCAATAGAGCGTTGCGCAAACGTCTCGGCCAGAAGTTCTGTATACGCCGCCCGTCCTTCGGTCAGATAGGGCGCAATCTGGATCAGCGTCGCATACACGCCGTCATGGATGGCGTCTGTTTCCGCCCCAGACTTTGAAGACAGCCGACGAAACGCGATCCAGAATGTCAGGTGCGCCGCGATCCTTTCGGCAAGGCGATCCTTTTCGCCTTTGGCGAACTTGATAAGCCCATCGTTCTCAAGCCTGGTCAGGATGGTGCGCGCCGTTGTCTCCTTGAGCGTCAAGAGGCGCGCAAAGCGCGGCCGCAATTTCGGGCACCGCTCGAGGATAGAACCGGCGGCCTCATAGAAAAAACGGAAATCGTTGATCTCCTCAAAGACGATGTAGACAAATATCCAATGGTCTTCGATCGAGAGCGCCCGCTTGATCGGGGCGCTGAGCACTTGCTTCAATTCGGTCTCGAAGCTCGCAAACATCGCCTCGATGATCGCTTCCTTGCCCTTGAAATGGTAATAGAGATTCCCCGGACTGATGCCGAGCACGGCGGCGATGTCGACCGTTGAAACTTGCGCCTCGCCTTCGGCGTTAAACAGCCCCAACGCAGTGGCGAGGATCCGGTCGCGCGTCTTGGTCCCGGCCGACATGGGCGGCTCCTGCCTCGCCGATTAGCGCCGGCCGCTGCTTGCGCGCTTCTTGGCGGGTGTCGTTTTCTTCGCCGCAGATTTGCGCGTCGCGGATTTCTTCGCGGCTTTCGCTTTGACCGCGCCGCGGGTCGACAGCAAGGCGTCGAGCTTGCCTTCAATCCGTGACAGGCGCGCTTCAATTTCGGAGAGTTCTGAACGCGTTGGCGCATCGGCCTCCACAAGGCCAAGACGCTCGCGCATGCGCCGGATGCGGTCATCGATTGACGCGCCGCCGGATGGCGCGACGCGCGCAGCGACCGCGCGCCCCGTGGTTTCCACCGCCTGTTCGACCGTTTGTTCGATTTGTTCGCCCTTGGCGACGAGTTCCTCAAAAATCTTGCTTGAGCCTTCGCCGACGCGCGACAAAGATTCGTGGGCCTCGGAAAAAGCCCGCCCATAAGCGCCGATGCCGGCGAGCCAAATTTTGCGCGCCATGTCGGGCGTGCGAGACGACGTCTTGCGGGTCAAATCGGTTGGCTCCTCTCAGGCGATCGCGGGAGCATAACGCCCCGAAGCGCGCCGCGCGAGCGCTGGGCGGTCGAGGAACCGACTAAGCACGGGCAGGACTTCCGCCGCTCGCGAGAGAATGAAAAGGTGGCCGGCGTCCTTGACGATATGAAGTTCGGTGCGCCGGATCATCGCTTCGAGGAGACGCGCATTGGCGACCGGGACAATGCGATCGCGACTGCCCGCCATGATCAGCGTCTCATGCGGAATGAAAGGCAGGAACGGAAGGCTTGTCCAGCCGGCCATTGCGGTGAGCTGAAACAGATAGCCCGGTATGGTCGGCGGGCGCATGTGGCGCGCAAAGTCGTCAGCGCCGTCTTCCTCGTCGCCATAAAGCGTCTCAAAATTGCGCGCGAGATACTCCCGATCAATGTATCGCCTCGGGTGGGCCATTTTCGCGAGGGAGCGCACGTCCCCCGGCGCCATGATGACGCCCGGCGAGGTCGCTGCCAGAACCAGCTTGTTGACCCGTTTGCCGTATTGGAAGGCGAATTGCTGCGCGGCGCCGCCGCCCCATGAGACGCCCATGACGTCGACCACGTCATAGCCATTCTGTATCAGGATTGTTTTCGCCGCATGCGCCACCCACCATGGCCTGTAGGGCATGCGCGCGACGGGAGAACCGCCAATTCCGGGCAGATCAAAAGTAATGACGTCGCGGTCGCGTAGCGCCTCGCCGAGGGGCTGGGCGACTTCCAGATTGGCGCCGATGCCGTTGAAGAAGAGGAGCGGGCGTT
>CAZSBU010000075.1:8402-10828 GCA_964605055.1 uncultured Caulobacterales bacterium
TTTTTCGCCTGTCCCCCGCCAGATTGCGGTGCGCAGGTGTTGCAAGCCAACCGTCGACATCTTGATCTCGGGCGGATTTGTCGCCGCCGACTGATCTTTACGCAAATTTCCTTTACCCAAAGACATAACTACCGGGCGCCTTTTCAAGAGAAGGGAAAGCCGTGTTGCCAAGACGTTTGGGCGCCGCTTTCTTCGCGCCTGAACGCTCCCCTAGCCATTCCGCCCACAGTGGCCACCATGACCCCTCGCGCGGCTGCGCTGTCGCGAGCCATTCCTCCGCTTGCGACGGAAGAGTCTCGTTGACGAAGTATTTCGCCTTCGGATTTCCAGGCGGATTGAGAAGGGCCTGAATGTGACCGCTATTCGACAACACGAATTTTACATCGCCGCCAAAAATCTGCGTATTGCGGTAGCAGGCGCGCCATGGCGTAATATGGTCTGTGACGGCCGCCACCATGAATGCGTCCTGCGTCACTTTTTTCAGGTCGATTTTATGCCCCATGAAGGCGACTTTTCCGGGCTCGGAAAAACGTTTGTCTGCGTAGATATCGAGATAGTCCGAATGGAGCTGAGCCGGCAGATTCGTTGAATCATTGTTCCAGTAGAGAATGTCGAAAGGCGGCGGGTCTTCGCCGAGGAGGTAATTGTTGACGACGTAATTCCAGATCAGGTCGTTGGGGCGCAGCCACGCGAACGATTTCGAAAGTTCATCCCCTGCAAGCACGCCCTTCTTGCGCGAATTGCGTCGTGCGGCCTCTATCGCCGCATCCGTTACAAACAGTCCAACTTCGCTGTCGTCCTGACGCGGATCGAGAATGCATACCTGCAACGTGAAGGAATTGGCCGCCTTTGACCGGCGCGCGGTCAGCTCCGACAGGAAAGACGCTGTTGTGATGCCGCCAGAGCACGCGCCCGACACATTGAATTTCTTCTGCTTGGTAATCGCCATCATTGCGTCAGACGCCTCAATCAACGACTGGACGTAATTTGCGAGCCCCCAATGGGCATGCTCCTTACTCGGATTGCGCCAGCTAACCGCAAATGTCTGGAAGCCTTGCGCCAGCAGAAAGCGGATAATGCTTTTGTTCGGGCAGAGATCGTTAGCGTAGAACTTGTTAATCTGCGGCGGCACGATCAGCAACGGCATGGAAAATACTTCTTCCGTCGTCGGCTGATATTGGATCAGCTCAAGCATCTCATTCTTGTAGACGACGGCGCCGGGCGTGGTTGCGAGATTTTCGCCCACCTTGAAGGGGCGCCCGTCGACCTGGCTCGGCATGCCGCCATTATGTCGAATGTCGTTGTAAGCGTTCTTGAGCCCGTTGATGAGCGACGCGCCGCCCGTCTCGTAGAGTTTCTTGATCGCCGTCGGATTGCCGATCAGCGAATTCGTCGGCGCAAGGCTGTCGGCGATAATGTCCATCACGAAATGCGCGCGCGCCTTGTCGGCGTCGCTGACGCCGGAATCATTGATCCAGCCCGCGAACCCTTTCCGCATGGCGAGCCAGGACTGCAGGGTGTATTTGTAGACGGCGTTTTTCTGCCAGGTAGGATCCTGAAAGCGACGGTCTTTGGCGTCCGGCGCGATGGCCGAGTCGCCTTTGAGAATCTCGATCAAATCGCGCCCATATTGCGTCAGATGGGTCGCGAAGGGGGCCGGCTGGCGCGCCGCATGGCCGAGGATGACCCCGAGGGATTTGACGAGTTCCGCGCTCCGCACCCCAATCATCGGATTGAGAGCGGTTGGCGCGTCAGCGGCGGTTGAGCCAAGCTCGTCGCTGGTTTTTGTCATGATAGGGGCGTTCTCCCGGTTGCGATTGTAAATGCCATCGCTTGGGGGGAAGTATTCGATGTTTGCCGGCGCTTGGCAAATCGCATTTCCGCGCGCGCTATGCTGCAATGCAGCACGCTTTCTGCGCGATGGTTGATAAATGGAATCTCCGGGAACGAAAAAGCGGGGCGCCCGGAAGGACGCCCCGCCATACTCTAACGCAACAAACAAAGGTATCGCCAAAATGGCGGTCAACGCCTTAAGCGGCTTTCGCGCGCGACTTCGCGGCGGTCCGCGGCGCGGCTTTGGCCGCGTTCTTTTTTGTCAGTGCCGCAACTTTCTTGTTCAGAAGTTCGACCTCGGCTTCGAGTTCGACAACGCGGCTGCTGGCAGTCACGACATCCGGCAGGACTGAACGCGCGCGGGTGACCCCTGATTCATAAACGTCGGCAGCCCGGCCGCGGACGTCCGCAATCGCGGCTTCGGCGCGGGCTTCAACCGTTTCGCCGCGAGCGACGAGATCGCCGAAGAAAGAGCTGGCTTTGGCGGCGATCGCTTCAACCGGCTGGCGGGCGCGGTCATATGCGACGCCGTAAAGGCCGAGGTAAGCGAGCCAGCCATTGCGAATGGCTTCGGCGGGTTTGATTGTCAGCGT
>CAZSBU010000076.1:0-10609 GCA_964605055.1 uncultured Caulobacterales bacterium
AGGTGCGCGGCATTTTCGGCCATCGCGCCTTTCGGCGACAAAACCGTAACGAGTCCGGCGCGAGCGCGGAGGCCGCCCATAGCGGCGAGGCGCGCGGCGCCCGTTCGCCCCGCTGGTCCGGAGACCACGCCAACGCGTCCTCGACGATGTTTGTGATCGCTGGATGTCGGCGAACGAAGTCCATCCATCCAGAGCGCCGGGTCGTTCTCCCAGATCGAGGCCGACTTGGCATGCTTGTCGAGACCGATATCCAGCGTTGCGACCGCGCCGCTCAACTCCCGCCCCGGCAGCAGAAGATGGGCGGGTTTACGCCGATGGAACGTGACTGTCGCCGTCGCCTTGATCGCGCTACCTGGCGCATGTCCTGTGTCGGCGAGGACGCCCGACGGCACGTCGATGCTGACTATTGGCGCGGGATGCCTGTTCGCCGCGTCAACGAGACGGGCGGCGATTGGGTCAAGCGTTCGGTTCAGCCCGATGCCATAAAGCGCGTCGATAATTAAAACGGCGCCGTCGTGCGGATTGGCGTCTGGCCCGAGGACAGGACCGGAATACCATCCGGCCATGGTCGCGGCGTCGCCTGTCATCTGGTCGATGGCTACCAGAGCGATGACATCGACCTGCCACCCTGCTTCTGCAAGGAGGCGGCGAGCGATGACATAGCCGTCGCCGCCGTTCGATCCCGGCCCACAAAGCACCGAGACGGCGCGCGGCGTAAAGTTAGCCAGAATGAATTCCGCCGCCGCACCTCCAGCGGTCTCCATTAAAGCCGCGCTCGACTCGCCCGCCGAGAACGCCGCCTGTTCGCATGCGCGCATCTCGGCTGCCGTCAGGATTTCAAGGCGGCAGGTCATGCGCGCTGGCCGCCATACCTGTTGGCCATCGCGTTGGTGATCGCCGCGCGCTTCATCCTTCCCTGCTTTCGGTTGACACCGCCGGCAGCGCGCGACGATGCTGCGTCAGCGTCCTTTGAGATGCGGATCACAGCACGGCGGCGGCCATGAAAAAGATCGAAGCAGTCATCAAACCCTTCAAACTCGACGATGTGAAGGAGGCACTGCACGAAATCGGCTTGCAAGGGATGACCGTCATCGACGTCCGCGGATTTGGTCGGCAGAAAGGGCATACGGAACTCTATCGCGGCGCCGAGTATGTTGTCGATTTCCTGCCCAAGGTGAAGATCGAGATCGTCGTCGAGGATGGACAGGTTCCCGCGGCCATTGAAGCGATAACCGCCGCCGCTCATTCGGGGCGGATTGGCGACGGCAAGATATTCGTCTTGAATGTCGAGGACGCCATCCGCATCCGCACCGGCGAACACGGTGTAGACGCGGTCTGAATAAATGCGAGTAACGCGACGCCGCGGATCGCCCGACCCGGAAGGTAGAATTCTTCCGGATTGTGCAACGCAAAAAAATCCTTATCGTGTGGCGTCGCGCTGAGTAACGGGCGACTCGCGCCAGTAGCGTACAACGCTGACATTTTTACCGCCGATGCTGCAGGCCGGATCGCCCTCGCTACAGGAAAGGAATTTGCCCCTATGTCTGCCAAATCGCCTAGCGCCAAAGACATCCTCCAAAGGATGAAGGACGAAGACATCCGTTATGTCGACCTCCGATTTACGGATACGCGCGGGAAATGGCAGCACGTCACTTTCGACCGCAGTCTCGTCGATGAAGATTTCTTCGGCGAAGGCGTCATGTTTGACGGCTCGTCAATTGCCGGCTGGAAGGCGATCAATGAGTCCGACATGCTGCTGATGCCCGACCCGGCAAGCGTGATTGACGATCCGTTCTTCGCACAACCAACGCTCTCGATCATCTGTGACGTTCTGGAGCCTGCGACAGGTCAGCCCTATTCCCGCGATCCGCGCACGACTGCGAAGGCGGCCGAGGCTTATCTCGCAGCAACCGGCATCGGCGACACCTGCTATTTCGGTCCTGAGGCGGAGTTTTTTGTTTTTGACGACGTCCGTTTTTCGGTCGAGCAAAACAACACTGGCTTCTCGATCGACTCCGATGAAGGCCCTTACAATTCGGCGACCGCCTATGAAGGCGGCAACCTTGCGCACCGACCGGGCCCTAAAGGCGGCTATTTCCCTGTGCCGCCAGTCGACTCCTTGCAGGATATGCGGTCGGAAATGCTGACGCTGATGGACGCCGCTGGTCTCCAGCCGGAGAAGCACCATCACGAAGTCGCCCCGTCGCAGCATGAGCTCGGCATGCGGTTCGCAACGCTGACGACGATGGCCGACCGCATGCAAATCTATAAATACATCGTGCATCAGGTCGCGGCGAATTACGGGAAGACCGCAACGTTCATGGCCAAACCTGTGTTTGGCGATAACGGTTCAGGGATGCATGTCCACCAGTCGATCTGGAAGGAAGGCAAGCCCCAATTCGCCGGGGACAGATACGCCGACCTGTCGGAAACCTGCCTCTTTTACATCGGTGGGATCATCAAGCACGCGCGTGCGATCAACGCCTTCGCAAACTCGACCACCAACAGCTACAAGCGGCTGGTGCCTGGCTACGAAGCGCCCGTGCTGCTGGCCTATTCGGCGCGCAATCGATCGGCGTCGATCCGCATTCCGTGGGTTCAGTCGGCTAAGGGCAAGCGCATCGAAGTGCGCTTCCCCGACGCGGCCGGCAATCCGTACCTCACTTACGCGGCGCTGCTAATGGCTGGCCTCGACGGCATTGAAAACAAGATCCATCCTGGCGACCCAATGGACAAGGATCTCTACGATCTGCCGCCGGAAGAACTGAAGGACATTCCAACCGTGTGCGGCTCGCTGCGAGACGCCCTCGACTCGCTCGATCGGGACCGCGCCTTCCTGAAGAAGGGCAACGTCTTCAACGATGATCAGATCGACGCCTATATCGAGTTGAAACTGGGCGAGGTGAAGCGTTTCGAAATGACGCCACACCCTATCGAATACGCGATGTATTACTCTTCCTAAATTTCTTGACGCGTACGTATGCGCCGGCGACCTCGTACATGAGGCGCCGGCGTTTTTCCTCATAATAAGGACTGACGGCGCGCATAAAGAAACAGGAATTGAGTACGGCTTTTATGTCAGCCGCGCCCGACGAGCCTCGCCGCCGCGCGCCGTTCTCCAGCCTGATAGCTTACAAAGGCAGGCAGAAGCGCCATCTGCTTGCGGGCGGGCAAACCATCAGCAAGCCTGAAAATATTCTGATAGAAGAACGCCATCGCCCCGAAGCCGTTCAAGGCCTTGACGAGGTCGATGGATGAGGCAGGTCCGAGCACGCCAGGACCGAGGCGAAGTCCCTGCTCCCACGCTGGAGCCGCCTCAATCGCACCACTCATCAATTGCTTTGGAATATCGGGCTCAACGCAAAGCGGCCGCGCAATACCGATCACGTGAGCAGCGCCAGAGGCCAGGGCTTCATCCATCGCAACGCGACTGCGGAAGCCGCCGGTCACCATCAGCGGCATGCGCGCAACCCGCGCCGCCTCTTCGGCGTAACGAATGAAGTAAGCCTCACGCTTGATAGTGGAAGCGCGCCTCGGCTCTTCGAATGCGGGCTCCATGCCTTCGATGCCCATCATCTTCGGCTGTTCATAGGATCCGCCTGAGATTTCAAGCAGGTCGACGCCGGCTTCATTCAGCCACTCAATGACGGTAAGGCAGTCCTCGAATGAAAACCCGCCTTTCTGAAAATCGGAAGAATTCAGTTTCACTGAAATCGGAAAGCCCGATCCAACCTTGGCGCGGACAGCATCGACGATCCGCATAAGCAATCGCGCCCGATTGCTGAGCGACCCGCCCCATTCATCGGTGCGCAGATTGACATTAGGATTGAGAAACTCTGACACGAGGTAGCCATGCGCGGCGTGGATCTGAACGCCGGTAAACCCGGCCTGTTTCGCCGTGGTCGCGACAAACGCGAAGCGACGAATGACATCCTCGATCTCATCACTCGCGAGCGCTCTCGGCCGCCCGAATTGCCCGCCAGGCAATTGAACCTCGACCGCCGAGGGGCCGACCGGTTCGGGGGCGACAATCTTCGGGCTCTGCCGTCCTGCGTGGGAAATTTGCATCCAGATATCGGCGCCCGCATCCACTGCCGCGCGAGCCCAGTTTGCAAGGCGCGCCATCTGGTCGTTTGACTGCGGACCGTCGATTGCGACATTGCCGGGGCGCTCAAGATACCGGCGATCAACCATGACATTGCCGGTCAACTGAAGCCCTGCGCCGCCATTAGCCCAGCGCTCATACAAAACCGCATGGCGTTCAGTCGCCCGGTTCTCGCTATCGGCCAGGCCCTCGGTCATTGCAGCCTTGGCAAGCCGGTTGCGCAGCCGCGCACCGCAAGGGAGCGACAGTGTCGAGGCGATGGTCCGATCGCCGGCAGACGCAGTCATGATGATCCAAAATCTTTACGACGTCCCGTTATGGCGTGGATTCTCATTTCCGACAAAGTTTTCATGAAGCGCGAAGGGGCTTGCGCCGAACCGTGGCGGCCCGCAAACAAGCGCATGATCAACCAAAACATGATCTTGACGGCACGCAGCGTCCACGCTGAGAAAGCATTCGCTTTCGGGCTCGTCCAATGGGATTTGCCTGAACCCGACGCCAGAGCCAATGAGCTGAGGCGGGGCTTGCGACCCTCGAATCAGGCGAAACGCTGGATGGCGCGCGCGCCTTCTCACACGGCGATGGGCGCAGCGGCCGTCCGCGACCGCCGAGTTGATGCCGATACGCTTTTTAAAACGAAGTGATTATGAACAAACGAACCGCGCCGAAAAACGCCGACGATCTGTTCGCGAACGAATACACCGCGAGGGATATCGAAGTTCTCGAGGGCCTCGAGCCGGTGCGGAAGCGACCGGGTATGTATATCGGCGGCACGGATGAGCGGGCCCTCCATCATTTGTTCGCCGAAGTATTGGACAACTCGATGGACGAGGCTGTCGCCGGGCACGCCACGCGCATTGAGGTTGAGTTGCGCGAGGACGGCTATCTCTCGGTCGCTGACAACGGTCGCGGCATCCCGGTCGATCCTCATCCGAAGAACCCAAAGAAGTCAGCGCTCGAAGTGATCCTGACGACGCTGCATTCGGGCGCGAAGTTCTCGTCGAAAGCTTATCAGACATCCGGCGGACTGCACGGCGTAGGCGTGTCTGTCGTCAACGCGCTGTCGGACGATTTGACAGTCGAGGTCTGCCGAAACCGAACGATGTGGCGACAGACTTACTCCAAAGGCGCGCCGACATCCAAACTCAAAGAAGTCGGACCCGCCCCCAACCGCCGCGGCACGACGGTGATCTTCCATCCGGACCCGGAGATATTTGGGGCGAAGGCTGCGTTCAAACCGGCGCGACTGTTCCGCATGGCGCGGTCGAAAGCCTACCTCTTCGGCGGCGTGGAAATTCGGTGGAAATGCGCGCCGGCGCTGATCAAGGACGACACGCCCGCCGAGACCGTTCTGAAATTCGACCGCGGCCTTGCTGACTACCTCCTCTCGCTCGCCGGGGAAAAGCCAACCGTCACGGACGAAATGTTCGCCGGTCGTATCGACCGCAAGGAAGACGGCGGTCATGGCGCGGTCGAATGGGCAGTGCTGTGGGGCGCGGCCGGATTCGGCGAAGCTGATGGCTTCATGCATTCCTATTGCAATACCATCCCGACGCCCGAGGGAGGCACACATGAAGCAGGCTTGCGCGCAGCGCTCTCAAAAGGCTTGAAGGCCTATGCCGACCTTGCCGGTAACAAACGCGCGGGCAACGTCACTGCCGAAGATGTCATGGGCACGGCCGGTGCCCTTCTTTCCGTGTTCGTGCGCAATCCGGAATTTCAAGGTCAGACGAAAGACAAGCTCGCCACCGCCGAGGCGACGCGCCTCGTCGAAAACGCCATCCGGCCTGCGTTCGACCATTGGCTGGCGAGCCATCCGAAGCAGGCAGACCAGCTCCTCGCCTGGGTCATCGACCGGGCCGAAGACCGAGTACGGCGACGAAAGGAAAAGGAGGTCTCGCGCGCTGCCGCCACCCGCAAGCTGCGCCTGCCCGGCAAGCTCGCGGACTGTTCGCAAAAGGAACGCACGGGCACGGAGATATTCCTCGTCGAGGGGGATTCGGCCGGTGGTTCGGCGAAGCAAGCGCGCAACCGCGCAACGCAGGCGATCCTTCCGCTACGCGGCAAAATTCTGAACGTCGCAAGTTCTGGCCGCGACAAGATCGGACAGAACCAGGAAATACAGGATATTGCGCAGGCGTTAGGCGTCGGACTCGGACCGAAATTCGACCTCGAAGAATTACGCTATGAAAAGATCATCATCATGACCGACGCCGACGTCGACGGCGCGCATATCGCTGCCTTGCTCATCACGTTCTTCCATCAGGAAATGCGTCCGCTGATCGACGCAGGACGGCTCTATCTCGCGCAGCCGCCGCTGTTCCGCCTGACGGCGGGCGGCAAGTCCGTCTACGCGATGAACGAAGACGAACGCGAACGCCTGATGAAATCGGAATTTAAGGCAAACCAGAAAGTCGAAGTCGGTCGCTTTAAAGGTCTCGGCGAGATGATTCCGGCGCAGTTGAAGGAAACGACCATGGACCCGAAAACGCGGAGCCTCGCGCGGGTAGTCGTCGCCGAAGACCGGATCGAGTTCTCTAACGACCTCGTCGACCGTTTGATGGGCAAGAAGGCCGAGGCGCGGTTCCAGTTCATTCAGGAAAATGCGGCATTCGCCCGCGAGGCGCTCGATATTTGACGCGTGTGCGGGACAAAAACCGCCTGCGGACTAACCTGAACCGTCAGCCCTTGCCTTTTGTCGCCGTCTTGTCAGGACGGGCGTTCTTTTCAATGAATTCGATGATCTTGCTGGCGACGTCGACGCCGGTTGCGGTTTCAACGCCTTCAAGGCCGGGCGATGAATTCACTTCCATGACAACAGGCCCGTGGTTTGAACGCAGCATGTCGACGCCGCAGACGTTGAGCCCCATCGCCTTCGCTGCGGAGATAGCCGTCGATCGCTCCGCAGGCGTTATTTTCACTTTTTCTGCCGAGCCTCCGCGATGGAGGTTCGATCGGAACTCGCCTTCCTTGCCCTTGCGGCGCATTGAGGCGACGACGACTTCGCCGACGACGAGGCAGCGGATGTCTTCCCCTTCAGCCTCGCGGATGAATTCCTGAACGAGGATGTTGGTGTTGACGCCGCCGAATGCCTGAATGATCGACTCCGCCGCCTTCTGCGTCTCACCGAGGATGACGCCGATGCCTTGCGTTCCCTCAAGAAGCTTGATGACGACCGGCGCGCCGCCGACGAGCTTGATAACTTCCTCGGCGTTGCTGGTGCGATGCGCGAACACGGTAACGGGCAAGCCAATGCCTTTTCGCGCAAGCAATTGCAGGCTGCGCAGCTTGTCCCGCGAGCGCGAGATGGCGACCGATTCATTCACCGGGTAAACGCCCATGACCTCAAACTGGCGCAGCACCGCCGCGCCGTAAAAGGTCACCGACGCGCCAATGCGAGGAATGACCGCGTCATACTTTGGCAGATCGCGCCCCTGATAGTGCACGGACGGCCGATGCGACGTGATGTTGATGTAGCAGCGCAGGTGGTTAACGATATCGATCTCATGCCCGCGCGCTGTCGCTGACTCCACAAGACGTCGGTGGGAATAGAGCGCTCCGTTCTGACACATCAGCGCGAGCTTCATGGTGGTCTCCAACAGGAATTAAATCAGTCGCCGAGAAGAAAACTTTGCCCGGGATGTATGACAAACCCGCGACGCAACGCGTCGCGCCCGATAAGAAAGCGGAAACCCATGGCGTCGCGGTTGGCAAGCGATAACTCGATCAACCACTCCCGTTTCCCGATGCGGAGCGGCGTGACGATGATAATCCGTTCCTGCGCTTCGCCGTTAGAACTTTTTATGATGCGTCGGTCGGCGATCGGAACGCGGCAGAATATCTCCGGCTTGCGCCGCCGCCGCTCCGGATGAAGGTAGAATTCCGCATGCGGCGCACCGTCGAACAGAATCTCTCGTATCCGGTAGGCATGGATTGCGCTGGTCTTGGCGCCGGTGTCGATCTTGCCCTCGATGCGCTCGACGCCGAGACCGGGTAGGCTCGCCCACTCTCGCCAACCGATGTCGACTAGCGGCCGAGCCTTCCGGCGGGGCGCGTCCGACTTATGCGTGCGATCAGATATGGAGCGCGTGTCCGAGCGTTCTGAGCGCGGCCTCCTGCAGGGCTTCGCCTTGCGTTGGATGCGCATGAATGGTCGCCGCGATGTCTTCCAGCCGAGCGCCCATCTCAAGGGCAAGCCCGAAGCTCGCGGATAATTCGGCGACGCCCTTGCCGGCGGCCTGCAGGCCGATGACGAGATGGTTATCGGCGCGGGCGACGACCCTGACGAAACCATCCTCTGCTTCCATTGTCATGGATCGTCCGTTTGCGGAAAATGGGAATGACGCAGTCTTGATCTCTATTCCCGCGGCGCGCGCCTCGTCGGGCGAAAGACCGGCCGAGACAATTTCAGGGTCGGTGAAGCAGATCGCCGGGATCGCCGCCTTATCCCAGCGCCGGGCATGCCCTGCAAGAATCTCCGCCACCATCTCGCCCTGCGCCATCGCGCGGTGGGCCAGCATAGGCTCGCCCGTAACGTCGCCAATGGCGTAGATGCCGGCCATCGCCGTACGGCAGCGGTTGTCTATCTTGATGAACCGCCCATCCATATCCAGAGCCAGATTTTCCGCGCCCCAACCTTCCGTTAGCGGACGGCGTCCGACTGTTACAAGAATTTTGTCTGCGGCGATAACTTCTTCCTTGCCCTCGGCGGTTTCAATCACGACGCCCTTCCCGTCGTCATTTGACCTCCCGGCCGACAGCCCCTTCGCTTTCGCACTGAGCCACGTCGCGACGCCGAGCGACTTCAGGCGTTTGGCGACCGGACGCGTCAACTCAGCGTCATAAGTCGGAAGGATGCGGTCGGCCGCTTCGATCATTGCGACCTTCGCGCCAAGTTTGGCGAACGCCATGCCAAGCTCCAGCCCGATATAGCCGGCTCCGACTACGGCGAGGCGTGCTGGCACCTCTGAAAGCGACAGCGCCTCAGTCGATGAAATCACGTCGCCGCCAAACGCCAAAAACGGCAGCTCTACCGGCGCCGACCCGGTGGCGATGACAACATTGCGGGCCGTCACCCGAACAGGTCCATCGCGGCCGCCGACTTCGACCGTCTTGCCATCGATAAATTGCGCCTGCCCCTTCAGGGTGCGAACCTTCGCTTTTTTTAGCAGGCCGCCAACGCCCCCGGTCAACCGCGAGACGATGGCGTCTTTCCAGCCAACGGTAGCGGCGAGATCGATCGACGGCGCACCCGCCTTGATGCCAAGCGCATTGCCGTTTGCGAAATGCTGCGCCTTCTCGAATTCATCCGCGGCGTGAATGATCGCCTTTGACGGAATGCACCCGACATTGAGACACGTGCCGCCCAGGGGCGCGGCCTCGACGATGACCGTGTCAAGGCCGAGCTGGCCCGCGCGAATGGCGCAGACATAGCCGCCTGGCCCCGCGCCGATGATGAGCGTATGGCAGGAAAGTTCGTTCACGCGCCGTCCTCAATGAAAATCATCGCCGGGTTTTCAAGCAGCGATTTTACCTTTTGCACAAAGATCGCGGCATTCCAGCCGTCGATGATGCGATGATCGAAAGCGCAGGACAAGTTCATCGCCTTGCGGGGCACGAACTGCGCGCCGTCCCAGCGCGGCAGCGTTTGCATCTTGTTGACGCCGACGATGGCGACCTCCGGATGATTGATTACCGGAGTCGTCACGATGCCGCCGAGCGCGCCAAGCGAGGTAATCGTGATCGTTGAGCCGGAAAGCTCTTCGCGCGTACACTGATTGGCGCGCGCCGCCTCTGCAAGCCGGCCGACTTCACTCGCGCAATCCCACAGACCCAGCGCCTCCACATGCCTTACGACCGGCACGACCAGACCGTTGTCCGTTTGCGTGGCGACGCCGATATGGACGCCGCCGAACCGGCGGATGACGCCTGCCTCGTCGTCAAAATGTGCGTTGATCTCCGGCTGCTCGGCGATCGCGCGCGCCATCGCCCGCATCAGGAACGGCAGGACGGTAAGTTTGGGCTGACCCGACTTGCGTGCCGCGTTAAGCGCCGCGCGTAGATCCTCCAGCGCCGTCATGTCGACTTCATCAACATAAACGATGTCAGGAATGCGGCTGCGCGAAAGCGCCATTTTCTCGGCGATGCGCCGGCGCAGACCAATGACGGGAATTTCCTCGACGCCGGTGTTCGCCACCCGCGCGGCCCCCGGCAGCGAAGACGTCGCCCCTTCCGCAAAATATCGGTCAAGGTCCTCATGGGTGATCCGCCCCGCAGGACCCGAGCCGGGCACGCGGCGCAGGTCGACGCCCGCATCAAGCGCGCGCTCTTTCTTGACCTCTATATCGGCTCGGATCTGTGAGGAAAGCAGCATGATCTCGCCCTCAGAGAGCGCGCGCCCTAGTCCCTTTTCCTTTTCTGCGCGCTCCTGTTCGAGGCGCATGTCGAAGTTGCCGCCGAGCTGGATGTCGGTGCCCCGGCCAGCCATGTTGGTGGCTACCGTGA
>CAZSBU010000077.1:0-10496 GCA_964605055.1 uncultured Caulobacterales bacterium
GCTTAAAGCCATGACCGGAACCCATGCCGACGAGAATGGCGTTCTCCCAGTCGGGGTGCCGGTCGATCAGGAAATCGCCATTGGCGCTGTTTTCGTATTGGCATACGCGCGATTCCGACAGGCGCGCATCCGCGAGCGCAGGAAAGCGCCGGGCCATGTAGGCGCGAGCGCCTGCCAGTCCCTCCGGCGACAGAAGCCGGTCTTCAGTATCGGGATCGACCGGCGCGCCATGGGCGTCGAGCGCGATCTTGAAGCCGCGACCCTCGATATCGGGAAAGCCGTAATACATGGCGCCGTCATTGTCGTCGGCCCATCCGGGCAGCGCGTTCGGGCCGAAGCGATCATCGCCTGCCGGCGGCTGGAAGAACAAAATCTCCTGCCGTGTCACGAACAGTCGCTCGGCGATGAGCGATGGAAAGAGCTTGCCGAGCCAGGGACCACAGGCGAATACGAATTGCTCCGCTTTCAGTGTTTCTCCGGCGCGGGTTTGCAGTGTCTCGAGCGGGCCGTCTGCGGCAGGCAGCAATATGGACGCCTGGCGATAGGCGCCGCCCGCGCGCACGAACTGGTCGACGAGCGTGGCGACCGAGCGCCGCGCCATCAGGGCTCCGAAGGTCGGCTCGAACACCCCGGCGACGACGCCCGTCCAGTCGATCTGCGGCCAGCGTTGCGCGAGAACCTTCCTTTCCAGTCGCTCAACGGGAACCCCGAGCCGGCGCAGCGCCGTGAGGGACTGCGCGGCGGATTGATCTTCCCACTGATAAAAATAGAGGACGCCCGTTTCATGGAACAGGGGCAGGTCAGCTGTCGCCGAAAGGCTTTTCCAATATTCGAGCGACTTTGTCGCCATCCTCGAATAGATTTCATCCGGACCATAGCTTGCCCGGATCATCCGCGACTCGCCGCCGGACGATGCGCGCGCATGACCCGGTCCCCACGCGTCGACGAGCACCACCTGTTTTCCGGCGGCCTGAAGCCGCGCGGCGGCCCAGGCGCCGAACACGCCTGCGCCGACGACAATAATGTCTACGGATGATCCGTAATCGGAACGTCTTCCAAGAGACTGTGAAAACGCCTCTGGCGCGAAGGCTGTTCTCTGTATTTCGCTTGCGCCAGCTGCAGCAATCGAGCTGGTCGAGGCGACTGCGCTGGCCAGCGCCGTCATCGTCTGCCGGCGAGTAAAGTTGTGCACGTTCGCCCCCCAATGTTGTAGCGTCTATGCAGTAGCGTCGCTGAAAGCAGACGCACACTGACGGTAAAGGGCGCGAGGCGCATTGTCGAGATCGCGTCTCAGCGAACCATCGAGCGAAGGTTTGCCTGACGCCTATTCTAGGCTTGCGCGACGGATGGCTCCGGCTTGTCCGGGCTCCACCCCAAGCGCATCGGCAAGGCGCGCGAGGAATGACGATTCCCGCTCGCTTGGTTCGGCCGTCATGACCACGGCCGCGGCGTAAAGTTCGGCCGCGTGGTTCGGCGATTTTGCAGCGGCTTTCGCAAGGCGGAAAGTTTCCGTTTCCGGCGTCGGACTAGCGAGGAAGTCACGTTCTTCCGGGTCGAGCGCTGATTTTTTCGCCGCGTTCAGGAGGAGGTCGCACTCCGCCTTCGAGACGGTCCCGTCGGCGTGCGCGGCGGCGGCCATGACGCGTACAACAGCGACGGCGAATTCCGGATCGGACGCCGGGTCGATCGGGAAGCCCGCCGCCTGCGCCTCGATCAACTCGTCCGCCTCATGAACCTTTGTGAAGCCGCCCTGGCGTTCGATCCAGGCGCGATAGGCGAGCGCGCCAATCGCCGCTACCGCCCCGGTCCTGGCGATGTCGCCGACAATGCGCCGGCCGCCGCGAGAGCCGAGAAGTCCCGCAAGCAGGACCCCGCCAGCGCCCGCCGTCAGAACGCGGGCGTTTGGATCGTCCCGCAATCGTTCGCCCACCGTGTCGACCGTAACCCGCGCGTCGGCGAGTCGTTCGTCGACTTTCAATTCCCTGAAGGTCGCCTCGGCCTGTTTTTGCAGGTCGGCGAGAATCCGTCGCGCGTCGATCATCGATCTCTCCCAAGGATAAGGGCCGGATCAGCGCTAAACATGGCGCTGTACAGCGACCTTTCTTGAAATGGGACGCGCAGCGGCTGCGTTCAATGCCGAAATAGGCGGGAGACGGACCAAGCGAATGCATTTCAGCAGAATTCAGCGTCATAATGCGACCGGCTGGCCCTCGCGCCAATTGCGACGACGCGTACGCCCGCCTATATCGACAGTCCGCGTAAAGGAAAGTTCCTTGCGCCGGAGCGAAGGGGAGACACGAACATGTCCGGCTTTCTGATTTTCCTCGGCGTCATTGCGCTCGTCGTTGTCATCGCAATCGTCATCTACAACCAGATCGTTGCGCTCAATCAGCGGGCCGATCAGGCTTTTGCCGACGTCGATGTTCAGTTGAAACAGCGGCATGACCTCATTCCAAACCTCGTTGAGACAGTGAAGGGCTATGCAAGCCATGAGCGTGAGACGTTCGACGCCGTCATTAACGCCCGCAACGCGGCGGTAAGCGCGCATGGGCCGGCGGCGCAAGGCGCGGCAGAGGGCGTTCTCGGCTCGGCGCTCGGGAAACTTTTCGCCTTGGCCGAAGCTTATCCTGACCTGAAGGCGAACACGAACTTCCTAGAACTTCAGCGCGAACTCGCTGACGTCGAAAACAAGATCGCGGCCGCCCGCCGCTTCTTCAACAACGCGGTGCAGGAGTTTAACACGATCATCCAGCAGATCCCGGGAAATTTCATCGCCCCGCTCGGCAAGTTCGAGAAGCGGGAGTTCTTTGAAATCCCCGAGGCCTCGCGCCCCACGCTGGAAGCTGCGCCGTCGGTCAAATTCTGACGGATTATCGTGTGACGCGGCTGTAAAGGAAGCGGACAGTGGGCGCCTACGGGCTCCAATCGCACATCTGGAGCAATAATTTCCGCTCGGTTCTGTTGCTGGCGGGATTTCCCGTATTGCTCCTGCTGCTGTTGTTTGCGCTGAACCTGCTCTATGTAGGAGCGGTGGCGGAATTCTACGATCCGGCGGAGGGATTTCGTCTTGCTCTCGACCAGATGGCGCGCTCATGGCCGTTTGCGCTAATCGGCGCGGCCGTCTGGTTCGCCATCGCGTGGATTTTCAACACGCGCATGATTGCGGCTTCGGTCGGCGCGCGCCGGCTGGAGCGCAAAGACGCGCCGGAAATCTACAACCTTCTGGAAAATCTCAGCATTTCCCGCGGCCAAACCATGCCGCGCCTCAACATCATTGAGACGCCCGCGCTCAACGCCTTCGCTAGCGGCGTCGACAACCGCAGTTATACGATCACCCTGACGCGGGGGCTTGTTGAGACGCTTGGGCCGAACGAACTCGAAGCGGTGCTAGCGCATGAATTGACCCACATCATGAACCGCGACGTGCGCCTGTTGATTGTCGCGGTGATCTTTGTGGGTATTTTCTCCTTCCTCGGAGAAATCGTGTTCCGGACGTTCATGCGGGGCGGGGTGCGCATCGGCGGGCACTCGCAATCGCGCAAGGGCGACAGCCGCGGCGGAGGAATTCTGATCATCGTTGCGCTTGCCGCCATTGCGCTCGCGTATCTGCTCGCCATCGTCATCCGGTTCTTGCTGTCGCAGAAGCGGGAGTTCCTGGCGGACGCCGGCGCCGTCGACCTGACGCGCAATCCCGACGCGATGATCGGCGCGCTCGAGAAAATCTCTGGCCGGTCGCGCCTTAATGCCCCCGCCGACATCATGCAGATGATGGTCGACAACCCTGCTCCCTTCGCCGGCATCTTTGCCACGCACCCGTCGATCGAGCGGCGCGTCGAGGCCCTGCGCCGCTATGCGGGCGGGCGCTGAACTGGCTTCAAACTGTCTGCGGTCCGCGCGGACCGTTCATTTGCAGCAGCTTTAAATTCAGAAACGCGGCAATGGTGACCCACAGAAGATAGGGTGCAAGTAGCAGCGCCGCGATCGTGTTGATCGGCGCGAACATGGCGATCAGCGCCGCAATGACGGCCCACAGCAGCAGCACCTCCGCCATCGCCCAGTCGAGCCGCTTGAGACCGAAGAAAATCCAAGACCATACTGCGTTGACGACGAGATGCGCGGCGAATAACGCCAGCGCCGGCCAGGCCGACCATCCCGCAGTCTGGAAGATGAGGAAGCCCGCGACCGACATCATCAGGAACAGCGTCGTCCAGACCACCGGAAAGGCCCAGTTGGGCGGCGTCCAGCTCGGCTTTTTCAGCGCCGCGTACCAAGCGCCGGGGCGAAAATACGCCCCGCTCGACGCCGCGCCAAAACACATGGCGAAAAACGCCGCAAAAGTGAGGATCTTGTCCATGCCGGGCAGTAACTCCATAACGCCGCGCGTCATTCTGAACGCACTGGTCAACGGTAACAGGCAGGCATCCCTCAGGCCATGCGGCGGGGCGACCGCCTCACGCTAATCGATCCTGGTTATTTATTGATACAAAACGCCGGGCAGCCAGGTCGCCATCGCCGGAAAGGCGGCGAGCATCGCGAGCATCGCGAGCTGAATGAGGATGAACGGAATCGCGCCGCGATAGATGTCCCCAGTGCGCACTTCAGGCGGCGCGACCCCGCGCAAATAGAACAGCGCAAATCCGAAAGGCGGCGTCAGGAACGAGGTCTGAAGGTTCACCGCCATCATGACCCCGAGCCAGATGGGATCGACGCCGAGCTTCAACAGCGCTGGCGCGACGAGGGGGACGACGACCAGCGTGATCTCGATGAAATCGAGGAAAAATCCGAGCACGAACATGATGATCATGACGCCGATGATTGCGCCGACCGCGCCGCCGGGCAGGGCGTCAACGAAGGCGTGCACCGTGTCGTCGCCTCCAAGGCCCCGGAAGACGAGCGAGAAGAGCGCCGCGCCAATGAGGATGGTGAACACCATGGTCGTCACGCGCGCCGTCTGATCTGCGGCGGGCGCAAGGACATTCTTCTTTGACAAGCGAAAGAGGCTCGCCAGTACGCCCCAGGCGACGACGAGGCAAAGCAGCCCCGCCATGGCGACGCCTGCAATCTCGGTCGGGCTCGGCGCAGCGCGCCCAAGGCGCAGATCCATGAAAGACGTCAGCGCAAGGAGGAAGGCGAGCGCGGCGGCGGCGGCCAATGGCGCGCGCCGGTCGCCCGGCGTGTCGCCGAGGCGCACGCCTGCGATCAAGAGCGCGCCGACCGCGCCAACAGAGGCGGCCTCAGTCGGGGTGGCGATGCCGCCGAGGACCGATCCCAGCACGGCGACGATTAGAAACAAAGGGGCCGCCAGCGTCTTCAGAGCGCCGAGAAGAACGCCCGGCCCTTTGGCTATCTCATCGGCCGGAATGGCGGGGCTGTCCTTGCCGCGGAAGATCGCGACGCCGACCTGATAGGCGAGATAGAGCCCGACAAGCGCGAGGCCGGGAATGAGCGCGCCGGCGAAGAGGTCTCCGACGGAAATGGCCTTCGGCGCGAAAACGCCTTGTTCGAGTTGCGCCCGCTGATAGGCGTTCGAGATGACGTCCCCTAGGAGAATGAGGACGATCGAGGGCGGAATGATCTGGCCGAGCGTTCCCGCCGCAGCAATCGACCCCGCTGCAAACGCTGGATTGTAGCCGCGCCGGAGCATCGTCGGCAGGCTGAGGAGCCCCATGGTGACGACCGTCGCGCCAACGATGCCCGTCGACGCCGCGAGCAACGCGCCGACGATCGTCACTGAGATGCCGAGCCCGCCGCGCATCGCGCAGAAGAGCTTGCCCATCTCGTCGAGCAATTCCTCCGCAATCTTTGCCTTTTCAAGAATGACGCCCATGAAGATGAACATTGGCACGGCGATGAGCGTCGTATTCGCGACGGCCCCATAGATGCGCTGCGGCAGCGGTTTGACGTAGCTGAGATCGAAGACGCCAAACGAAAGTCCGATCACGGCGAAGAGGATACCGACGCCGGCGAGCGAGAAGGCGACGGGAAAGCCAGCAAGGATCAGCGCGCAAAGCGCGACGATCATGGCGATGTCGAGCCAGCCGGCGGCGGCGCAAAGACAGAAGCCCTCGATCCCGGCCTCCATTCCCTAGTCTCCGCGCCGGCTGAGAAGGTCGGCTGCCTCCGCCGCGCGCGCGAAGCCAGCCATCGCCAGCAGCGTTGCAAAGATCGGGATCAGCGATTTCAGGATGAAGACGCCCTGGATGCCCGACTGTTCGGGCGAGCCTTCGAATACCGACCAGGAAGCGGCGACGTAGGGCGAACTCGTCCACAGGACGAGAAGGCAGAACGGAAACAGGAACGCATAACTTCCCGCGAGGTCGACAATCGCTCGTCGGCGCGGGCTGGCGTCGCGGTAGAAGATATCGACGCGCACGTGATCGTCCGTCAACAGTGCATATCCCGCCGCGATGAGAAAGACCGCGCCATGCAGATAGGTGACGCTTTCCTGCACGAGGATAAAATTAACGCCGAACACATGGCGCAGGATGACGGCCGAGAACTGGACAAGCGCCATCGCGATGACGCCCCAGAGGGCGAGCCGACCGGTTTTCCGCGCGATGACGGCGAAAAACGGCGCGAGTTTCGCAGTCGCCCGCGCCGGACCGCCCATTACGGCGCATAGACCGGCCAGCACAATGATTCCCGCGGCAAGGCCAACTTGCCAAGTCGCGAAAGCGAAGTCCCATAGACGCGGGGCGAGGTTTGCGAAAAGCGCCGCCGCGCCAGCGACGAGGAGGGTCGCGAAGGCCCAGAGGGCGCTCCCCCCAGCCGGGCCGAGATCCCGGCTGGCAAGGCGTGCGAGCGGCAGCATCATCAGGGGAAAGACGATCGCGGCCGCCGCCCAGTTCAGCGCATCGCCCACAAAGTTCAGCATGCTCGCTCGCCCGAAAACTGAATTGCGCCAATTGCCTTCACAGGGAGAAGACCGCACGGCGCACGGCCATGAACGCCTCGTCCGAAATGCGCCCCCAGGCTTGCGAGCGCGTCAGCGATGCGCGGTAGCTTTCGAAAATGCGCCGCGAAATATCGTCCGACCGCGCAATCTCTCCAAGTACGTCGCGGGTGGCCGCCGCCAGCGCGCGCATCACGTCGTCCGGCATTTCGCGCAATTCAACCCCGTGGTCGCGCACGAGTTGTTCGAGCGCGACGGCGTTGAAATGTCCGTATTCGGCAATTGAGAGGTGGTTTGCCTGGTGGCAGGCGCCGCGCACGATTGCTTGCTCTTGTGGGGTGAACTCGTTCCACAGTTTCAGGTTGACGCCAACCCCGAGCTGCGCGCCCGGTTCGTGGATGCCAGGCCAGTAATAGTACTTTGCCTCGCGATAAAATCCGAAGGCGAGGTCGTTCCACGGACCTACCCATTCTGTGCCGTCGATGGCTCCAGACTGGAGCGCCTGATAAATTTCGCCGCCCGAAAGCGCGACCGCCGAGGCGCCAATGCGGCGCAACACTTCGCCGCCGATGCCGGGCATGCGGATCTTCATGCCCCGGATGTCTTCAAGCGAGTTAATGGGACGCTTGTACCAGCCCGCGAGTTGATGCCCGGTGTTGCCGGCTGCGAAGGGCTTGATGTTGAACGGCGCGGCAAGCTCGTCCCAGAGTTGCTGACCCCCGCCGAATTCCGTCCACGCCATGATCTCGCTGGCGGTCATGCCGAAGGGAATGGCGGTAAAGAACGGATAGGCGTTCGATTTGCCGGTCCAGTAATATTCCGCGCCGTGATAAAGATCCGCTGCGCCGCTCGCGACCGCATCGAAGCTTTCAAAGGCGCTGACAAGTTCGCCCGCCGACAAGACGCGGACGCGCAACGCCCCGCCGCTCATTTCGGTGATGAAGCGGGCCGTGCGCTCGGCCATCGTGCCAAGGCCCGGAAAATCCTTCGGCCAGGTGGTGACCATTTTCAGTTCGCGCGGCGCCCGCCCGCTTCCGCCTCCATCGCCGACGACAAGACCTGATTGCGGCGCGCAATCGCATCCTGCAGCGAGGCCCGCCGCGCCGAGCGCGCCGGCGGTGAGCAATTTTCGTCGATCAAACACGGCGTCCCGCCCCGAAGCTGTTGTTCTTCTTGGCGCGTATGATGGCGCGCACCGCGATTAAGTCAAAGCGGGGACGTCCATTCAGACGGCGTTTCAGACCGTGCGCAGGCGCGAGACGCCGACAGGCGTCCGTACGGGCTCGGGGGTCGCGCGATCCATGCGCACCCAACCTGCAGCGGTCAGACGTTCAAGCGGCTGGAAGGCTTTTTTGTAGTCCATTTTCGGCGACCCATCGACCCAATAGCCGAGATAGACGTAAGGGAGCCCCATCTCGCGGGCGAGCGAGACATGATCGAGGATCATGAAATGGCCGAGGCTGCGCCGAGATTCTTCCGGCTCGAAAAAGCTGTAGACCATCGATAGCCCGTCCGTCAGTCGGTCGGTGAGGGCGCAGGCGACAAGCTGTTCTTCGCCGGTGACGGGGTCTGCGAGCGAATATTCGATCATCATCGTGTCGACGGTCGTTTCCTCGACCATTGAGGCATAATCGAGCACCGTCATCTCGGCCATCCCGCCCTCGGCGTGCCGTGCGTCAAGATATCCGCGTAACACGGAAAACTGGGCGCCCGTCGCCTGTGGCGGCCGCAAGCGGCGGATCACGTCCGCGTTACGGGTAAGCGTACGCCGGCGCGAGGGAGTGACCTCGAAATCCGCCGTGACGATGCGCACCGGCGCGCAGGCCTGACAGCCTTCGCAGGCAGGCGTGTAGATGATGTTTTGCGAGCGCCGGAAACCGCGCCGCGACAGCAGCGAATTGACCGCCGCCGCCGATGGCTGGCTGAGGTACGAAAACACTTTCCGCTCGTTCCGGCCCGGGAGATACGGGCACGGCGCGGGAGCGGTGATATAAAACTCGCCGCCCTCGAGACCGAGGCGGCGCGCGATGTCTTCGTTGCGCATTCGTTATACCTACCACGCGAACCTTAGCGCACAATTACGCGGGCAGTGGGGGCCTCGGGTCAAGTGCTCAATCGTCACCATCACATCGCACGCTGTGCGCGTCCGTCTGGCGAGGGCGGGCGGCATGCCGCTCTTTTCACCCGGGCGGATCGGTGCTAGCGCGGCTACCCCGGCGCCCTTTCAGCGGGCCGTTGGCGCGCATTTGTGAGAAATACGGTCGGCTTTGCGCCGCCAGAGGAAAGTAAAACCGGCGTGATGGAAGACCCGTTTCGGCCCCTGAAGAACGCATTTGGTCGTTTCGCCACAGGCGTTGCAATCGCTGCTTGCTCGCGAGACGCATCGGAGGCGCCCGACGGCGCAGGCGACTTCGTTGCAATTACAATCAATTCGTTCGTTTCCGTGTCGCTCCATCCGCCGCTCATTCTCTGGTGCATCGAGAACCGCGCCTCGACTTTCGCCGATTTCGCGCGGGCTCCGCATTATACGGTGAGCGTACTGGAGGCTGGACAACGCGATCTTGCCGACCGTTTTGCGCGCCATCTGCCAAAGCCGCTCGCCGCAGATGAGATCGAGACTCTCGTTACCGGCGCGCCGCTGATCCGCAACCGGCTCGCGGGCTTCGACTGCCGCGTCGTTGACCGCCACCGGTCGGGCGATCACGTGATCCTTGTCGGCGAGGTGTTGAAGTTCGACTCGCGCGACGGCGCGCCCCTGCTTTATTATGCAAGCAGATACGCCGAGGGACCTCACTCGGCGCCGACATCGCCGCAAACATCTTCCTAGACGTCGCTTCGGGGCGCTGAATCGCGCTAGAGAACCGGATTGCGGCGGGCGAGCGCTGATCGCCCCGCGCTTGGAGCGTCAGTATGAAAGTCAGTTTTCTCGGCCTTGGCGTCATGGGCCACCCGATGGCTGGGCACCTCGCCCGCGCCGGTCACGACGTGGCTGTATGGAACCGCACCGCTGCGAAGGCCGCCGATTGGACCGGCGCCTATGCAGGGCGCGCGGGCGCTTCCCCCGCCGACGCCGTTGAGGACGCAGAGATCGTCTTCGTCTGCCTCGGCGACGACCCGGATGTCAGCGAAACCATCGCCGCCGCCGCGCCCGGCCTTGCGCGTGGCGCACTCGTCGTCGATCATACGACCGCGTCGCCCGCGCTCGCCCGGCGCTTGCACAGCGAACTGGCCGAGCTTGGCGTCGGTTTCGTCGATGCGCCGGTGAGCGGCGGCGAAGCGGGCGCTAAAAATGCGCGCCTCTCGGTTATGTGCGGCGGCGCTGGCGCTGATGTCGCCCGAGCTCAACCGGCGATGGCGGCCTATGCCGCGCGCGTCATCCATGTCGGACCGCCCGGCCACGGCCAGCTGACGAAGGCGGTCAACCAGATTTGCATCGCCGGCCTGTTGCAGGGGCTTGCCGAGGGCGTTCACTTCGCCACCCGCGCCGGATTGGACGTCGAGCGCGTCTTCGAGGCGATTTCAGGCGGGGCGGCGCAGTCCTGGCAGATGGAAAACCGCATGAAGACGATGGCGGCCGACGAGTTTGACTTCGGCTTCGCCGTCG
>CAZSBU010000078.1:0-10382 GCA_964605055.1 uncultured Caulobacterales bacterium
GCCGATGCGTTACGACTTCAGCGATCCCGACTTCCCGACCTTCACCCTGCTGAATCCCGATGGCACGGTGAAATCCGAAGCCCGGCTCGGCGCCACCACCGGCGGGCTGCCCTTCACGCTGCCCGCCAACGGGCGATTCACCCGCACCCTCGCCATGCTCGGCGATCTTGCGGGAAACGGCGTTTATGAGCCCCGCATATGCTGCAGTTTCCTGCCGCTCCTGCGCAGCAGCGACAGCGAGCGATACGGCGGCGTGATCAGGGGTGCCGAGGAAGATCATCTGCGCCGCTGCGCACCGCAGGATATCCATTGCGCGGGCGGCGCGCGCCTCGATCGGCTTTTCGAGATAAGCGCCGATGACGTGGTCGAGCGAACCGCGCCGCCGCAGAACCGTCGTTGCGATGAGCCGCGCAAGGCCCCGGTCAGGACCTTCCAGCGCCTCGAACGTCCGGCACTCGCCAAGCGCCTCGTCGAGCGTTCGCTCATTAGCCACGAGGCCAAGGATGTCGAGCGCGGCCCGGCGCGACTCTAGACCCGGCGGCGGCGGCGGGGGCGGAGGCGCAGGACGCTCGCGTTTGCCGCCAGCCGCTCTCGGCTTGCCGTCTTTCGGAGGCGGACGGTTTTCTCCTCGCGATGGCGCGCGCGGGCGCCCGTCATCGCGCCGAGCCGGCCGAGGGCTATCGGCGTTTCTCGAGGAACCGGGCGTCTTGGAGGGAGGTCTGACCATGGGGCGCGCTCTAGGGCCTATTTCTATCGAGCGAAAGATCCAGCGAAAAGATTTCGCATACCCCGCCATCCGGCCGGGAATGGTTGGCGCACAATCTCCGCGGGAAACGCAGCGCGGCGGAATTACCACGCCGACCCATTTGCCAATCCGGCGATCGCGGCTGACGAGGAATCGGTTTTGCGAGACAGCGAAACTTCGATAAGCTCGTTCCGGAGCGCATTCTTTTAAGACTGCGCGCGATCGGGTTTGCTGGGGCATAGCGGCGGGGCCGCATCAGGGGTTAGGGTGATATAATGGCTTCCGTTAAAGTTTGGGGCGATGCTGCAAAATCTATCATTGCGTTGATTGCCGGAGGCGCGGCGCTAGCAACGTCGGCTATGGCTCAGCAGCAATCTGCGCCCATCGTCAATCCGCGCGGCATGCTGGCGAATTTCGACGTGGCGACAATCGGCCCGGTCCTCACCGAACTGGGGATCGTCTGGCAACAGCGGCAAACGCCGGATGGGCAGACTTATATCGCTGCGAATGCGGGCGGCTCGATCAGCTTCAATCTTGTCCCAACGGCATGCCTTGGCCCGAATAACTCCAATTGCGTTGGCGTCAACACGCTTGCGCTTTACACCGGCGGTCGCGCCAATCCGCAGACGGTATCCGCTTTCAGTCAACGCTATGTCTTCATTTCAGCCGGCATTTTGCCAGGCGACGCAGGAACGTATGTAAGCCGTTACGACATCGCCGATTACGGCATTCCGCGCGGCAATCTGGCGTCGAGCCTGCAGTCGTTCGTTTACCTCGCCGAGCGTTTCAGCGAGGAATTAAAAACCGGAACCGTGACGGTGAGCGCCGACGGTTATGCTGATGACTTCTCCGCCCGCGCGCTCAATGCGAAATCGGCTGAAGGCGTCGGAGCGCCGGCGCAAATCATTCAATCCGTACCCGGACTGCATCAGGCAAAGTTCGAAACTACAGGCGAGTTGGCGAAAACGCTTATTGTATCTGAGGGCGCCGCGATGAACAAAATTGCAAACCTTCGCAAATAGCGGAACAACGCCGGGGTGTCGGCTGGTTTCTGATTGACCGACTACTTCAGGTCAATCGAGGAAAGCGCGGCCTTCCCTGTCTTCTATGTCGATCACCCAGAGATCCGGGTCGCGACGGACTTCTCGCGTGAGATAATCCTCGGCCTCGCGTTCCGGACGCAGGCCGTCAAAGGCTTCCCGCCAGATCGACGCGCCCTCGTCATCTCTGCTCTCATAATAGAGCCGCGCGGCTCGCTCGCCCGTCAGCACTCTGACGAAAATGACTCCCGCGTCGGCATCGCCGCGGCGCGCGATCGTCGCGAACGCGCCACTGGCCGAAGCGCGGCGTAAATGAGCGGCGATGCGAATATGTGTTTTAAGGCGCGGCGGCGTATCCATGATCGAGGTTCCGGGGTCTGTTGGTGCGCCCCCGGCAATCGATGCCCCGCTATTGCGGTTCAATCAAGCTGCGCTGGCCCGCCGATCCTTGCGCCGCGCCGCGGCGTCACGGCGATAGGCTTCCACGCGTTCAAGCTGTGTAAGCACATCGCCTGACGAATTGGCGTTACCCTTCGCCAATTCCGCTCCCTCTAAATCTTCTGGCGTCGCTGACCTTGTCCCGATCGCCGGCGCCCGCCGGCTCTCTCTGGCGGGCGCAGCCTCGGCCGATATTGGCAGACGTACTTCCGCTCGTAGTCCTTCGCCCGGTGCTGACTGCAGCGAAAGTGCGCCCCCATGCAATTCCGCCAAGGCTTGCGCCAGCGACAGGCCGAGGCCCGCACCGCCAGCCCCGCGCACGCCATTAATTTGCGCCGATGTAAATCGCGCTCCAATTCGTTCGAGTTCAGCCTCGCTCATGCCGATCCCATTGTCGCTCACGGCAAAGACGATCGCGTCTTCATCGCGCCCGACAGTAAGCGTAATCTCGCCATCGCTTGTGAACTTGATGGCGTTGCTGAGGAGATTGATCAGTATCTGACGCAGCGCTCGCGCATCCATCCAGCACGCCGGCAGGTTCGGTTCGATGTGCGTTGTCAGTCGAAGCCCCGCTTTTTCGGCGGATAACCGAAGCATATCGGCGCAGGAGAGCGCAATCTTCCCAGGCTCGACCATGGCGCGCGAGAGCGTGAACCGGTCCGCCTCGATGCGCGCAAGATCGAGGATCGCTGACACCAGATCGAGGAGGTGACGGCCTGAGGCGCGAATATGCTCCGCGTACTCTTCGTATTTTTCGTGCCCCAAGGGGCCGAACGTCTCCTGGGTCATGGCGTCGGCAAAGCCGATTACCGCATTGAGGGGCGTACGCATTTCATGGCTGAGGTCGCCAAGGGCCCGCACGCCCTCGCGGGCTTCGCCCCGCGCCCGCTCTGCCTCGCGGCGCAACTGGGCCAATTCCTCGACATGCCGGGTCCGATCGACCATCAGCACGCAAATGCGGCCGTAGGCGCGGCGATCGAACGTCAGTTCAAACACCCCGATATCGCCATCGGCCCGGCGCCGGGCCCTCACCTCAATCGTGTCGACGCGGTTCGATTTCAGAGCCTCGTCGATCCGCGACCGCTCCTCGGGAAGGAAGGCGTCCAATAGGGAACGAGCCTCATCCCCGCGCAAAAAAAGGCGGCGGAACGACGGCGCGTCGGATACGATTAGTCCGTCTTTATCGATATGGGCGACAGCGCATCCAGAGCCGCCCGCAAAACCCGCGGACGGACCAGACGTCAACGACGAGAACCGACGCAACGCGGTAGCGATTCGTCCAGTTAGGGATATCGTCATGACCGCTTCCGCCCGTGCAGCGTCTGGGAGGGCGCCCGCCAAATCAGCGCCGTACTTCGATTTAAACGTCCCGCTATGGAACATTCACTCGACCTTCGCTCCGACATCGTTAACAAATGCTGAAGGGCGAAGATCACCGGCGGAGACCGTTCGAATTTGTCTAGAATTCTGCCAGACGGCCAAAACCGATGTTAAAATGTGAGGCGCAATTTAGGCGGCAGGCGGGGCGCATCGGTAAATCCAGAAATTCGGCCGAGAAAGCTCAGGACGCCTTGTGCGATCCGCATGATTGGTGTGGATCGGGTTTATTGTACGGAGTAGGAACGAGTATGCGGCGGAGCGCTTCAAAAGCAGTTGAAATTGCAGTGCGGACCCGGCGTGTGGCGATAGCCCCGGTCGCGTTCGCCTCCCTTTTCGCCATGATGACTGCGGGTTCGGCGGAATCACTGGCGCAGCCTCGCGACACAGCGCTTGAGCGACAGGCGGCAAGTTATGTGCGCTTCCGCGAGGACGTAGCGCAGCTTGAACAAACGCCGTTTTCGAGTCCCGAAACCACGCGCGACGCCCATCGCCGGCTGAGCGCGCATCAATCCGCATCTCTGTCGGCGGGATGGGTTGCATATGCCGCCCTAGTCGCCGCCGATACGCCGGAGTTCGCGGAGGCGTTGAAGGACGAGGTCGGCGCGGGCGGAAAGCGCAAATCTAAAAAAGGCGATCTTGCAGGGCGTGACGCCTTCTTTGCGAAACTCGCGGAAGATCCAGGCTATCTTCGGTCGCTCAAGGGTTCGGACAAGGCGCGCGCCCGGGTCCTTGCCGTGACGGCGCAAGACACTGGACGCTTCATCACGCTCGGCGAAGCTTTCAAGGAACAAGCCTACGCGATGCAGCGCACCAACTGGGGCAAGGCGAAAATCGCATCGAGTGAACAACGACTGAAAGATGCAGACGGCTTTGGCCGCAGCCGCCCATCCCCGCAAGCGCCGGCCATGACGGGCGCCCAATCCGGCGGCGTCGTGTCGCCGTCGCTCGCAAGCGTCGATGCGTCTTGGAGCCCCGATTGGGGCGCTGCCGCCGCGCGTAAAGTATCCGGCGAGCCAAATGCGGATGTCGTCATGGACCGCGTCCTGAACCTCGCCGCGCGCTACGCCGTGGGGGGCTTGAACGAGAAAATCGTGTCCGTTTACGCCAAAAACGACCGCGCCGACCGTTGCATGTCGATGGCGGCATTGACGCTGCGCCAGTGCATCGCGGCAACCCGCGCGCCGTATGAAGAGGCGTTCTGCCTCGGCGAGCATGCGCTCAACTACGTTGCCGAATGCGTGGGCTGGGTCGCTGGGGTGAACGCGAGCTAAGCTTCGCCTCCCGCTTCCTTGACGCCATTCTTAAATAAGGCCGCGCTCATGCGCGGCCTTTATTCTTGGCCACTGCCACTGAAGCCGCGACCCCGCCGCGCTTGCGATCGCTGCGCCGGCCGCTTATTTCCAGATGGATGAACCAATTCAGCGACATCGCCGCCGACTTCGCGTTTCTCGACGACTGGGATGAGCGCTATAAATACCTCATCGATATCGGCCGAAAACTAGCGGACTATCCGGCAGACAAACGCGACGAACACCACAAGGTGAAGGGTTGCGCCAGCCAGGTCTGGCTTACCCACGATCTGGACCAATCCGGGCCTGAACCCGTCCTCCAATTCAATGGCGATTCTGACGCCCACATCGTCAAAGGCCTCGTTGCTTTATTGCTGGCACTCTATTCCGGGCGGACGCCCAAAGAAATCCTTGCGCTTGACCTTCGCTCCTGTCTCGCGCCGCTCGATCTCGACAACCATCTGACGCCGCAACGCTCGAACGGTCTTGCCGCGATGGCCACGCGCATCCGCTCGATCGCCGAGACCGAACATTCGCGCTCCTGACGGGAAGCGGCCGCTTATCCAAATAAGCGAAAACCTTTGCGCTCAAGGTTGAAGAAAGCCGCCTTCGGGTCGTGAGAAAAGACGACAAGCCGCTTGCGCAATTCGCGCTCAAGAAAATCGACCTGCTTGTCGAACGTCAGGTTGTCGCGCATGTCTTCTATGGCGTGACAAGCATGTCCCACCGTCATGCGGTCGCGTTTGAATTCGCGGGCTACCTCACGCAGCGACATCTGGCCGACGACATGGCATAAATAGATCGCGATCTGGCGCGCAAACGCGACGTGAGCCTGCCGTCCGCCTACGGATGTTATTTGCGCCACTGAAACGCCGCAAGCCTCGGATGAAATTTTCAGAGCCTCCTGCGACACCCGCCTTCGGTAAAACGCCGAGAATGCGATATCATTCGCGATCATCCGCCCACCCGCTATCGCGCCCGGCATCACAGCCGGAGATTGCCCCCAGAGGCCTGAACGATAGCGGCGCGGGAAAAAGTGGCGGATAAATCTAGGCGTTGAGGTAACGAGGGCGTAACCAAGTAAGGTTACTGCGTCTCGCCAATCAGGTCGCGATGAATTGCTGGCCGTTAAATGACGCCGCGCGCGGAGTCACCGTCCGACGGAGAAAGCCAGCACGAGAACAAGGCCGAGGACGCCCGCGGCCGTCAACGCCATGAAACCAGTTGGCCATGACCGCGCGAGCCTGCCCTCTGGTCCATGCTCTGCGAGGACTCTTCCGAGCGCCTCTTCAAATCGGCGTGAAGCAAATCCCCAGCTCATTCCCCATACGCCGCTGGTGGCGGCGGCACCCCAATGTAAAAGATTTCGCCCCGGGATGCGATAAAACCAGTCCGTATCAAGATTGGTTGAGGGAACTTCAGGCGGATACAGCTTCGTCAGCTTGAGCACTGCGAACGCCAGCACAGCGAAGATCAACAACTGCAGCTGTTCAACGATATGATAGAGCGCATAGGGCTTATAGCCTGCAATTTCCGCCTGGTGGGGAAGCAACGCATAGAGCGGCTGCGGATAGACGCCGATGGCGATGCACAAGAACGCCGAAATCCCCATGGCGATCAGCATCTCGGGTGGGCTTTCTTGCGGGCGCTTGCCGCTGTCATGCGCAAAGAAAGTAAAAAATGGAATCTTGATGCCCGCATGTTCAAGGACGCCTGCAGACGCAAACAGCAACACGAGCCAGAGCCAAAAGAGATTGGCCTCACCAGCCCCATCAATGATCAACCCTTTGGTGACGAAGCCAGCAAATCCGGGAAAGGCAGAAATCGACAGCGCGCCGATAACACAGAAAATCATGGTGAGCGGCATCGTACGATATAGCCCGCCCAATTCGCTGGCTTTTGAGGTTCCAGTCCGGTGCATCGCTGCACCGACCGCCATGAATAGCAGGCTCTCGAAAATAATGTTGCAGAACGCATAGCCCACCGCACCGTTGATGGCGCTGGCTGTGCCGATGCCTATACCAACGACCATGAATCCAACCTGGTTGTTGATCGAATAGCAAAGCACATTGCGCAGGTCGTTTTCAATCAGCGCGAAAAAGATCGGGAAGATCGTCATCACCGCGCCGATGACGATGAGTTCCTCCGTTCCCGGAAAGGCGCGGGCCAACGAAGCGACAGCAAGTTTCGTGGTGAATACCGAGAGGAGGATTGTGCCTGATATCGTCGACTTCGGATACGCGTCCTGCACCCAGTTGTGCAACAGCGGGAAGGCGCTCTTGACGCCAAACGCCAACAACATGACGAGGCCAGAGGCCTTGATCGCTCCCGACTCATCGCGCAGCCCTATTTCGCCGAACGCCAGCGAGCCGGTTTCGCGGTAAACCAGCGCGACGCCGGCGAGAAGCAGCACGCCCGACAGAATCTGGATCACGAGATAGCGCATACCCGCGAGATACGTCGCCCGCGTCGCCGGCGCGAAAACAAGGAGGGCGCTTGCGACTGCAGCAATCTCCCACCAGACAAACAATGTGAGTAAATCACCCGCGAGGACGCCTCCAACGGCGGCGGCAGGATAGGCAAGCCCTGCAAACACCTCCGCACGGTCATGCGTTCGCCAAGCATAAACGACGTTGAGCGCAGCGGCGATGTGGAAGACAATAGCGAATAATCGCGCTGTTTCATCGATGCGCATCATTACGACGGGCTCTTCGAAAATCGACAGGGCGCCGTAATTGCCAAGGCCTAGACCGGCCAGCTGAAAGGCGCTGGCGGCGACGAACGCAAGCATGGCCGGGCGACGCATCCTTGCCGGCAGCGCTGCCGAAATGGCGGCGCCGACCATCAGGATCACCGCCGGGTTGGCGGCCAGCGCCCCGAAGAGGCTACTCTCGATCGTCATAGTACGTCTCTTTTCGCCCTACTAATTTTCGCAGATGCTGACCAACAAGGACGATAAACATGAAGGCGACGAAGCCCCACACGGCGAAAAATCCCGGGAACTCCGCCGCGCCGAAGTACGGATGCGGATTGCGGAACGCAGGGAGGAGGCTTGCAACCACGGACATCAAACCAGCGATGACGAGCGCGCCGACGAAACCCTTCACAAAGCGCGGTCGGTCAGCCCAGCCCGACGACTTATCGCGAGCGGAATTTTCTTCTCGGTCATCCATCGCTATCCTCCGACGATTGGGGCGAGGTAGTCGTAGAGCGGGCCCGCGAAAAAGAAGAGGGCAAAGGCGGCGGCGGCCGTAACCATCGGCGGCGCCACGCAAAGCAGAGGCGCCTCGTTGATGGGCGTCGGGCCACTCCCTCGCGCGCCGCCGTAAAAAGCTCTGATGGGGATCGACATCAGATAAACGACGTTGAGCAGCGACGAGACGATCAGCACAACAATCATCGCAAGCTGACCTGCATCCGCCGCGCCGAGCATCAGAAAGAATTTCGGCCAGGAGCCGCCCATCGGCGGCAGGCCGACGATCGACGCCGCTCCAACCGCGAACGCGCCGAAAGTATATGGCATAGCGCGGCCGAGCCCGTTCATTTCCGAAACGAGTGTCTTGTGCGTGGCGACATATATAGCGCCGGCGCACATGAAAAGCGTCATCTTGCCAGCGGCGTGCATTGCGATCTGCATTGCGCCGCCCATGACACCCATCGACGTCGCTAGCATTGCCCCCAGAGTTACATAGGCAAGTTGGCTAACCGTCGAATAGGCAAGGCGGGCCTTCAAATTATCCTTGTTCATTGCAATCGCTGACGCAAGCAGGATCGACCCTCCCGCAATCCAGATAATCGGCGTGCCCGCGCCCGTCTCGCGCATGAAATCGAGACCGAAGATGTAGATGGCGATTTTCAGGAGCGCGAATACGCCTGCCTTAACGACCGCGACCGCATGCAAGAACGCTGAGACCGGCGTTGGCGCGACCATCGCGTTTGGCAACCAGCCGTGCGCCGGCATCAACGCCGCCTTCCCGACCCCAAAGGCGAAAAGCGCCATTAGGAACCCGGCTATGGGCCCCGTTGCATCCGAGGCGCGGGAAAGGATGCCGCCTTCGACAAAGTCAGTTGTTCCCGTAAGGGACGCTGTCCAGATAATCGCCGGCAGTAACAGGCCAATCGACGTTCCCATCAGAATGCCGAGATAAACCCGGCCGCCATTGCGCGCGGCCGTATCTCCCTTATGGATGACGAGCGGAAACGTTGAAAGCGTCAGAACTTCATAAAAGACAAAGAGCGTGAACAGATTTTCCGCATACGCCACGCCCATTGCAGAAGCGATGGCGATCGTAAAGCACAGATAAAAGCGCGTTTGATGCTTTTCTTGATGGCCGCGCATATAACCAATAGAATAGACCGAATTGACGATCCATAGGGCAGACGCCACGACTGCAAACATTGCCCCCAGCGGCTCAGCGCGGAAGGATATCGTCAGCCCATCGATTACTTCGAAGAACCGGTAACCGGGGCGCTCTCCGGCCCCGACGGCGGCAAAAACCGTGAGCGTAAACGCGAGCAAGACAAAACCTGCAGCCAGCGTCGCCGCCTCTCGCAGATTTGGGGATTTGCGGAGCGCCCAAACAGCGAAAAAGCCAGCCAAGGGCGCGGCAATTGACAAAGCGATGGCGAGACCGGGCGAAATCATCGTGGTAATCCGCTGACGCCGACCAGCGCTTCAGCCGCGCGCGTTGCGAGAGCAACCGTCAGATCCGTGTCGAGGCCGAAATACACATTGGCTGCGACAAGCGTCCAAAGTGGTATCAGCATAGACAAAGGCGCCTCGCGCGCCGGTCCGGCGAAAGGTCCCGTTGTCGGCGCCTCCCGCAAGAGGATTATTTCAATCAGTCGCCCAACGTAGGCAACTGCGATAAGCGAACTCGCGACAATTAGAAACGCCGCCCACGGCTTGCCAGCGTCGAATGAAGCCGTCACGAGCGTCCACTTCGAGATAAAACCAACCGTGAGCGGCACCCCAACTAGAGAAAGCCCCGCGAATATGAAGGCGGACGCAGTAAAGGGCATCCTTCGCGCGAGACCGCGGAAAGCATCAACCGATCGGCCGCCGACTTTGAGCGCGACGCAGGCAACGGCCATGAAGAGCGCACCCTTCATCAGTCCATGGTTAAATAGGTGCACCAAGCTTGCTGCGAGACCTGCTTTCGTCGCCAACCCAATGCCTAGCAGCATGTAACCAATCTGGCCGATCGACGAATAAGCCAGCATGCGCTTAACGTCCGCCTGGAAGAAAGCGACAAGCGACGCAAAAAACATTCCCGCGATGCCGAGCGGCATCAAGATATAGGTCAACGCTGCCTGCACAAAAGCGAATTCCGATCCGATTACGGAGTACACGAAGCGTATGATGACGTAGACCGCAACCTTGGTAGAGGCTGCCGCAATAAAAGCGGTAACGGCGGACGGCGCATAGGCGTAGGCGTTCGGCATCCACAAATGCATCGGGAACATAGCCGCCTTCAGACCGATGCCGAC
>CAZSBU010000079.1:0-10344 GCA_964605055.1 uncultured Caulobacterales bacterium
CGGTCCGATGATGAACCCCAGTCCGAAGGAGGCGCCGATCAGGCCGAAATTTGCCGCCCGCCGTTCCGGCGGCGAGATGTCCGCTATGTAGGCGTTCGCGGTTGCAATCGTCGCCGCAAACGCGCCGGCAAGTAGGCGCGCCGCCACGAGGAGCCCAATGGTCGGCGCCAGCGCGGCGAGCAGAAAGTCCGCTGAATAGGCCGCCAGAGATCCGAGCAGCACCGGGCGGCGGCCGAACCGATCGGAAAGCGCGCCCATGACAAGCGACATGAAAAACTGCATCAACGCATAGACAAGCGATAGAACGCCGCCCCAGCGAGCTGCATGCGCGAGATCCTCGCCTGTCACCTCCATCAGTAATTGAGGCATGACGGGCTGACTGACGCCAAAGCCAATCATGTTGATCAGTACCGTGATGAAAACGATGATCAGGGCGCCAGCGTGCGAGGGGCGGTCCATGTTCGTCAGATGTCCTTGTAGTCGCCTGCCGCGCGTGGCGGTTCGATCGGGGTGATCTTGATCGCGGTGATCTGGTTGCGGCGCCGGCGCAGGATGCGGAAGCGGAATCCGTGAAAGGAGAACGTCTGGCCCACATCGGGTATCGACTGCGCCTCATGAATAATGAGGCCCGCGATCGTCACGGCTTCCTCATCGGGCAGGCGCCAGTCGAGAGCGCGGTTGAGGTCCCGAATGGTCACATCGCCGTCGACATTGATAGACCCTTCTGGCAGGTGCTGCACGCCGCGAACAGGACTGTCGTGCTCATCCTCGATTTCGCCGACAATTTCTTCGAGAATGTCCTCAAGCGTCACAAGGCCCATAATCGAACCGTATTCATCGACGACCAGGGCAAAGTGCTCCTTCTTGAGCTTGAAGGCGTCGAGTTGCTCCTGAAGCGTTGTCGTTTCCGGCACGAAATAGGGCGAACGGGCAATCGACGCGAGATCGATCTTATCGATATCGCTTTCCGCATCCCAAAGCGCGCGCAAGAGGTCCTTGGCGTGCAAGACTCCGACAATGTTGTCGCTCGTGCCTTTGAATAGCGGCAAGCGCGTGTGCGGAGACCGCACGGCAAGGGGAATAAGTTCCTCCGGGGGGCGGTCGAGATCGAGCATCTGGATCGATTTGCGATGCAGCATGATCTCTTCAAGGCGGATTTCATCAAGATCTAGCGCTCCGCGGAAAATGTCCCGCACTTCCTTTTCCAGTCCGCCTTCGACATGGTGCAGATCGACGACGCCGCGCAATTCGTCCGTAGGGGAAAGAAGTCCTGAAACGTTGCGCACATCAAGGCCGATCGATTGCAGCGCCATCCGCACAAAGCCCCCGACTACCATCGTCACGGGTGCGAAAACGATGACGACCCAACGCATCAATGGCGCAACGAACATGGCCGTCGCGTCGGGACGGGAAATGGCCACCGTCTTGGGCGCGACCTCACCGAAAATAAGCACGAGGAGCGTCATTGTGATCGTCGCCAAGGCGACGCCGCTTTCGCCGAACAGGCCGATGAAGAGCGAAGTCGCAAGCGCAGACGCAAGAATATTGACGACGTTATTGCCAAGGAGAATGGCGCCGATCAGACGTTCGCGGTCCTTGATGAGGTCGTTAACCCGCATGGCGCGCCGGTTGCCGTCGCCTTCCAGTTTGTGCATACGGGCCCGCGAGGTCGCGGTAAGCGCCGTTTCCGAGCCGGAAAAGAAGGCTGAGAAGACGATCAGACCCGCGACGCAGGCCATCGTTGCAATCTCGGTCACAGACAATTCCACAGTGTTCTCCAGTCAGGGAAGGGATTGATTGACTCGCATATGCGCCAGCGCGCCTAAGCGTGTTTTAGGGAGCGCCACAGGCTTTCAGGAAACGGATCAAGTCGTCTCGTTTCGTTGTCCGGTCGATAAACGCTTCGCCAATCGCACGCACGAGGATGAGCGTGAGTTCTCCGGCGACGACCTTCTTATCTTGAAGCATAGCGGAGAAGAGGCTCTCCGCGGTTGCAGCGTCGGGTCCTGTCCGCGTGATACCCGGCGCACTAAAATATCCATCGGGAAGGCCGAATTTGCGCAGGAGCGCCTTCAGTCGGCTTGCCTCTTCAAGCGAGCACAATCCCCGCGACACCGAGTAATCAAACGCCATCCCCATACCGGCGGCGACCGCTTCGCCGTGCAGTAACGCGCCGTCATAGCCAGCGGCCGCCTCCAGCGCGTGACCAAATGTGTGCCCTAAGTTCAGAAGCGCCCGGCGACCCGTTTCGAATTCATCTTCAGCCACGATGGCGGCCTTTTTAGCGCAGCATCGGGCTACCGCCTCTGCGCGAGCGCTCGGATCGCCCGACAACAACGCGTCAGCATTGCTTTCCAGCCAGTCGAACATCGTCGCATCGTCGATGGCCGCGTATTTGACGACTTCAGCAAGCCCGGCGCGCACTTCGCGAACCGGCAGCGAACTTAACGCGCCGATATCGGCGATGACGATCGTTGGCTGGTGGAACAATCCCACCAAGTTCTTGCCTTGCATAACGTTGATGCCCGTCTTGCCGCCTACGGAGCTATCAACCTGCGCGAGCAACGTCGTGGGAATTTGCGCAAAGCGCACGCCGCGTCGAAGGATGCCGGCGGCAAAGCCGACCACATCGCCGATGACGCCGCCGCCGAAGGCGATGACCAAATCGTTGCGTTCCACCTTCAGATCCAAAAGAGATCCGACGATCTGCTCGAGATCTGAAAAAGATTTCGTGCGTTCCCCTCCGGGCACGATGATCCAGTCATGGTGAACGCCAGTCGCCGCGAGGCCCCGTTCGAACCGGCCTCGGTGCGCTTGGGCAGCGTTTGCATCGGCAACGATGGCGACGCGCGGCATTTTTAGATGGGGCTCCAGCAAGGCGCCGGCGCGCTCGAGCAGCCCCTCGCCGATGTGGATATCGTAGGCGCGGTCGCGCAAGCCGACGCGAACGATCTGTTCTGGATCAAAGGCGTTCATTCAGGCCATCGCCTGTTGGTCGACGCGCGAGGCGATGGCTGCGAAGATCGCGTCAACCGTTCGCGCGTGCGGCCCGGGCGCGCTGTCAACGTGAATATCAGCCTGTTCGTAATAGGGTGCTCTTGCCGCCAGAAGTCGCGCGATAGTTTCTTTAGGATCGCCAACCTTCAGGAGGGGGCGATTTCCCCGACGGACCGCCCGGCGCACGATCACGTCGATATCGGCTTTAATCCAGACCGTCAGCGCCCGTTCGGCCAGCACGGTTCGCGTCCCGGCATGGGTCAGGGCGCCGCCGCCCGTCGCCAGCACGATGGGCGGTCCGGAAATCAACCGTTCGATGACCTGCGCTTCGCCGCGCCGGAAACTTTCCTCTCCATGGCGTTCAAAGAGTTCCGCGACGGTCATGCCGGCTGCTTTCTCAATCTCGTGATCTGCGTCCCGGAAAGGCAGGCCCAGCCGCGGGGCCAGTCGGCGACCGACCGTCGTCTTGCCTACACCCATCATCCCGACGAGGGCGATTGGCCGATCAAGAAGCGTTTGGAGCCGGGTGGGAAGCGTTTCGGACATGCCTGAGATTTAGTTATCTGCGAGGTGGGACGCCAGAGCGACGGGCGCCCAGAATTTAAAGTACAGCAGTTTCCAAGCCTATAGCGCCCCGTACGCTGATCGCGATCAGGCGCCGCAAATGCAGACCGGACGCTTGTCGCTGCGCGCGAAAAGGGCGAAGAAAAGGCTCACAGCGATCGCGGCGACGCGTGCTGTCGCGTTTCGGGAGGATCGGAATCTTGCGTTTCGTGATCATGGTCATTCTCGCTATCCTAGCCATCATCGTCGGCCTGACGATCTATGGGTATACTCTGAGCCCCGACATCCGGACTATCGAACAGGAGGTCGTCGGTTTTGAAGAAAGTTAATCGTTTCGTACAGGCAGCGCGTCTGTCGCCCGCGGCGGCGCTATTATTGACCATGATATCCGGGGCCGGAGCGCAGGTGTCGCTGCCCGCGCCGGTGGAGCGGGGCACACTCGCAACCGACGCGTTTTCCGCCGGCGCCCCATCCAAGGTCATTGGGACACTCCCAAGCGATCTGTGGCGCGGCGCGGCGGTGCCGGAGATCGCAGCGCTGCTGCATGACGCTCCCGCGGCGCCGTCGACCCCGGGCGTCGGCGAGGCGCTGCGCCGCACGCTGCTGTCGCCCGGGACTGCGCCTACCGGATCGACGCCTGCCCTCGGGGGTCTGAAACTCAGAGCCTTTGCGCGGTCGGGATCTGCCGAAGAGGCGCGGACGATCGCGAGCCTTTCGAATGCGCCGCAGTCCGAGCCGTTCACGGCCGAAGCGCTCGCGACGGCCGACCTGTTGTCGGACGCAACCGCAGCGGCCTGCGGGCGAGGGCAACGCCTCGCGGACGGGCGCGATACGCCGTTCTGGTTAAAGTTGCGCGTACTTTGTTATGCCGCCGCCGGAGAGACGGACGCCGCCGGGCTGACCCTCGACCTGTTGCGCGAACAAGGGGAGCTGGGGTCAACCGACGAGGCCTTCCTTACGCCGCTTGCCTTCGGTGGCGCGCTGACGTCGCCCCCTCCGCCGGAAACAGCGCTGCATCTGGCGATCCTGAGGCGCCTGAAATCTCCGATCACATTGACGGCCCGTGCGCCGGCTGAAGGCGGCGTTCTGCGGGCGATTGCGACGGACTCCAACATAGATCCCGCGACGCGGGTAATCGCGGCCCTCAACGGCGCCGCCGCCGGCATTATGTCGGCTGCTGATCTTGACGCCGTATTTCAGAGCCTGACGATTGTCGACGCGGAGGTTGCGAACGCGGCCTCCCTCGCGGCGGCGCGACCCGACGATCCGATGACGGACGTATTGCTGCACCGGTCGATCCGGCTGATGCAGGCCCCGGAGTTTCTGCGCGACAAGGCCGGACGTATTTCCCTGGCGCTCGATCTGGCGACAAGCTTCCCGCGGGCCGTTGCGGCGGCGCGGCTTTATGAAGTGGACCTGAAGGCCCTCCAGGGCGCGCTCGTTCCAGCGAGCGAAGCGGCCAATTTCGCGCGCGCGCGCCTGATCGTCGGCGACGCCAACGGCGCCGCCCAATGGCTGCTTTCAATGTTAGGCGGCGGCACGGCGCAAGGATTGGCGGCGCCGGAAGCGCAACGCTTTTCAGATCTGGTTTCGCTGCTCGATATCCTCGACCCGGTTGTTGCCGGATCGGTCGCGGAAGCAGGCGGCATCAAAATCGAAAAGATTGAGCCAACCGGCGCGGGTCAGGCGCAGACCAGCGACCCTGCGAAACTGGCGCGCATTCTGAATGCCGCGTTTGCCGGCGCAGCTGGCGGCAGCGCTGGACTTTCAGCTCTCGCGGGCATCGCCGCTTCCGATATGACGGGCGTTGATGATCCCGTTGCATCAATTGTCCTTTTCCGCGCGCTTGAAGGCGCAGGTCTCGGCGATCTGGCGCGGCGCGTCCGGCTTGAGCGCGTCCTCTTGAGCCGCTTGACGCCCGAGGCGCCCAGGGCGGCGAGCGTCTCGAGCGCAGAGAGTGCGCCTCAGCCTGTGGCGCAACCGGCGCGCCAACCGCGCGAGCGGAGTCGGACGCCGCGGTTAAAGCCCCCTCCCGGGCGGTGAACGCGCCAGCGGCGCCTCAGCCCGCTTTGAGCGAGGCGGATAGAGGCCTGATCGATCTTTTTCTCGATATGCTGACAGTCGATCGCGGGGCCGCCTCCAGCACGCTCAAGAACTACGGCCGCGACCTGGCGCTTTTCGCGCATTTCGTTCGCCCACGCGGCGAGGACCTGTCGACAGCAGGGACCGACGACATGTCGGCTTGGCTAGCGGCGCTCGAAGGACAAGGGCTATCCGCTTCCACCGCCGCTTTGAAAACGTCGGCATTGCGCCAATTCTACGAGTTTCTTTACACGGAGGGACATCGCGATCTCAATCCTGCCGCGCGACTTGCGCGCCCGCGCCTCCACCGTCCGCTGCCGCGAACGCTGGCTGTGGATGAAGTCAGCCGGCTGATCGATGCGGCGGGCGCGCCGGATGACCCGCGCACTCTCAGGTTACGCGCCATGATAGAGACGCTTTACGGAGCGGGTTTGCGGGTTTCTGAACTCGTTAGCCTCACGCTCGCCGCAATCCGCGATCCACGGCGCGGCGTTGTCATCCGAGGCAAGGGCGGTAAGGAGCGCATCGCTCCGCTCGGCGGCGCGGCGGTCCGCGCCATCGACGCTTATTTGCCCCATCGCGACGCTTTTGCGCGGGGCGCGGTCTCGCCGTATCTTTGGCCATCGCGTGGAAAGACGGGCTATGTCACCGCAGCCCGCTTTGCCCAGATGCTCAAAGAGGCGGCCATCGCGGCGGGCATCTCGCCTGAGCGGGTCTCGCCCCATGTTCTGCGCCATGCTTTCGCGACCCATCTTCTCGAAGGCGGCGCCGATCTTCGAACCGTCCAGACCCTATTGGGCCACGCAGATATCGTCACCACAGAGATCTATACCCATGTGGCGCAGGACCGATTAGACAGGCTCGTACGCACCAAACACCCGCTCGCCAAGGCCCGGTTAGGATTGATTAAAGAGCCTTCAGAATAGAATGTGCGGCGTCGGGCTTACCTTTCCGGCTGCGCGCAGCAGCCAATAACCTGCAGAAACGACTAGTCACGTACAGAAACGAACAGTATCGGACACGACATGCGGACCTATCTCGACTTCGAAAAGACCATCGCCGAACTCGAGGGGCGGATCCAGGACCTTCGCCAGGTCGGCGCCAGCGACCACATGGACGTCAACGAGGAAATCGAGCGTCTCCAGGTTAAGGCCGAGCAATTGATCCGTGAGACCTATTCCAAATTGACGCGCTGGCAGAAGACGCAGGTGGCGCGACACGCCGGTCGGCCGCATTTCTCCGACTACATCAAACAGTTGGTTGAAGATTTCACGCCGCTCGCTGGCGACCGCAATTTTGGCGAGGACGCCGCCATTCTCGGCGGTCCGGCGCGGCTTCGGGGCCGGTCGATCATGCTGATCGGACATGAGAAAGGCGCCGACACGGCGAGCCGCGTTCGCCATAATTTCGGCATGGCCTCGCCGGAAGGCTACCGCAAGGCGGAACGACTGATGGAGATGGCCGAGCGTTTCGATATGCCGGTTGTCACCCTCGTCGACACGCCGGGCGCTTACCCTGGTCGCGGTGCGGAGGAGCGCGGTCAGGCGGAAGCAATCGCGTCGTGCACGGAGAAGTGCCTGGGTCTCGGCGTGCCGCTCATTGCAGCGATCGTGGGCGAGGGCGGCTCTGGCGGCGCCGTAGCGCTTGCGTCGGCGAACCGCGTCTTGATGTTTGAGCATTCGGTTTATTCGGTTATTTCGCCGGAAGGGTGCGCGTCGATCCTTTGGAAGGACGCCGCCGGCAAGGGCGAGAGCAAGGCGCCGGATGCGGCTGAAGCAATGAAGATATCCGCCGACGATCTGAAAAATCTTGCGGTCATCGACGCCATCGTTCCCGAACCCATTGGCGGCGCGCATCGCGACCCGACGCTCGCTATCGAGCGCCTGGGCGACGCCATCGAGACGGCTATCCAGGAGCTGAGCGGCCTGACGCCAGCGGAGATCAAGGCAGACCGGCGGGCAAAATTCCTCGCTATTGGCCGCGTCGGACTTGCCTGACGGCGGCGCAGTTGCCGCGTCAACGCACGACGTCGACGATCATCAGGATCGCCATCACCGCAATGTAGGCCCCGAACAACCGCGATAACAGCGCGCCGCGCGTTCGATGCGCAAGGCGGGCCCCAATGGGCGCCAGCAGCGCGCCGGTCATCGACATGAGCGCAAAAGCTGCGCCGTTGACGAAGCCTAAACTGAACGGCGGCAAGCCTGCCGCGCCAAGTCCAGCTATGACGAACGCCGCGGCCCCGGGCGCGGCCACCGCAACGCCAAAGCCCGACGCGGTCGCAACCGCCTCATGCACGCTGCGGCCTGAATTTGTCATCAGCATCACGCCGACAGCGCCGCCGCCAAGCCCCATGATGCTGGAGAACAGGCCTGTCCCGATCCCGATTGGCGCAACGGCGAGGCCTCTGGTCAAATCGCGGCGCGGCAGCGTTGGCGTTTCCGCTTGCAGCGGCGGCCGCTGCAGCCGGCGCAGGCCGAAGGCGCCAGCGACCAACGCGAATATCAACGCAAGCGCATCGCCTGAAACATAGCGCGAGGCGATGCCGCCGCCTGCTGCGCCAATGGCGATCCACGGCAGCCATGCGCGCAGCAGGCGCCAGTCGACCTTGCCAGACTGTTGGTGCGTCATCAGAGAACGGATCGACGTGACGACGATAACAGCGAGCGATGTGCCGATGGCGGTTTTCAGACTAGCGTCGCCGCCGTATCCGGCAGCGCGAAAGACGACGTACAGGGCGGGCACGGTGACGATGCCGCCGCCAATGCCGAACAGGCCGCCGAGAAACCCGGCGCCAGCGCCTGCGGCCAGAACACCGAGCGCCAGCAGATAGGGGAACTCAGCCATCCGACATCCTTGCTGCGGGGAGCATGATTGGTGGATGCATTTTGCGCGATCAGGCCAATTCGGGCGTTCGCGCCGCATCGCCCATGGCAGCCAAGGCTTTGGCGAGCGTCCCGACGTCGGCGCTTGCGCCGCTCCCGGACAATGTTCGCCGCCATTGCCGCGCGCCGGGCCGCCCCTGAAACAGGCCTAGCATGTGCCGCGTTATCCGGTGGGAGGGCGCGCCATCGGCGGCCATCCGTTCGACATATTCAACCATTGCCAACGCGGTGTCGGCGGGGTCGGCGCAAACTGCCCCCTCGCCGAAAATTCGCGCATCGACGCCCGCCAGCAGGAACGGATCATGGTACGCCGCCCGGCCCAGCATGACGCCGTCGAAATCATTGAGCAAATCCGCCGCCTGATCGAGATCGGCGATGCCGCCATTCAACACGATCGTCAAATCAGGGCGCGCGCGCTTCAGTTTTCTGACCAGATCATAATCGAGCGGGGGAACCTCGCGGTTTTCCTTAGGGCTAAGGCCATTGAGCCAGGCTTTGCGCGCATGGACGATAAAAGTCTCACAGCCGGCGCTCGCGACCGTCTCGACAAGGGTGAAAAGGCTTTCCACCGGGTCCTGATCATCAACGCCGAGACGACACTTCACCGTAACCGGCAGAGATGTCGCCGCAATCATCGCCGCGACGGACTCCGCCACGATCGCAGGCGTCTTCATCAGGCAGGCGCCGAACGCGCCTGACTGCACCCGGTCCGACGGACAGCCAACATTGAGATTGATCTCGTCATAGCCGTGCGCTTCGCCAATTCGGGCGGCCTCCGCCAGCTTTTCGGGTTCCGAGCCGCCGAGCTGCAACGCCAAAGGGCGTTCAATGTCGCTGTACGCCAGAAGGCGCGCCGCGTCGCCGCGCAGCAACGCATCCGCCGTCACCATCTCCGTATAAAGACGGGCGCGCTTCGTCATGGTGCGGTGAAAATACCGGCAATGACGATCGGTCCAGTCCATCATCGGCGCGACGCAAAACCGCCAGTCGGCGCGGGGTCGCCGGGCCATTGATAACTCATTTGCGTCGAAGGAGAGCGTCATCTGATCATCCAACCCAGCCGGAACGCGCGATGGCATTGCCTATTCTACGGTTACGGATTTAGCGAGATTGCGGGGCTGGTCGACGTCTGTTCCTTTTGTTGTCGCCGTGAAATAGGCCAACAACTGGATTGGCGCCGCATAAACAATGGGTGACAGAAGGGGATGGGTCGCCGGCGCTTCGATTGCGAAGGCGACGCCATCGCCGGCGCGCGCGATGCCCTCTGCGTCAGAGATAAGGATGGCGCGGCCATCGCGGGCGCAGACCTCGTGCATGTTCGAGATGGTCTTCTCGAAATGCCGGTCGCTTGGCGCGATCACGATAACGGGGATATCGCCGTCGATGAGCGCAATCGGTCCGTGCTTCAACTCGCCAGCCGCATAGCCTTCGGCGTGAATGTAAGAGATTTCTTTCAGCTTCAGGGCGCCTTCCATCGCAAGTGGAAAGGACACGCCGCGTCCAACATAAAGAACATCTCGGGCCTGAGCAATTTCGCGGGCGATGTCCTCGATCTGAGGCGCGCCAGCGAGCGCCTCCCCGACTAGGCGCGGAGTCTGCAACAGCGACGCGACGAGGTCGCGTTCCTCCGATGCGGAGATAACGCCGCGCTGGCGCCCCGCCGCAATGGCGATGCAGGCAAGCGCCGCAAGCTGGCAGGTAAAGGCTTTCGTTGAGGCGACGCCGATTTCCGGCCCTGCCGCCATCGGAAAGATAACGCCTGCCTCGCGCGCGATGCTGGACTGTGGCGCGTTGACGACGGCGCCGGTGACCAGGA
>CAZSBU010000080.1:0-3991 GCA_964605055.1 uncultured Caulobacterales bacterium
GGGCCAAACGATCGAAATTCTGAACACCGACGCCGAGGGCCGGCTCGTTCTCGCCGACGCCATCTGGTGGACGCAGGAGAAATACAAGCCTGCGTCTGTTGTTGACCTTGCGACCCTGACCGGCGCGATCATCATTTCGCTCGGCCATGAATTCGCCGGGCTTTTCAGCCGCGACGACGCGCTCGCGAGCCAGCTTTTGCAAGCAGGCGAGGCGACAGGCGAGGAACTCTGGCGCATGCCGCTGACGAAAGCCCATCACGAACAGATCAAGTCCGACGTCGCCGACATGAAAAACGTCGGCGGCAAAGAGGGCGGCTCGTCGACTGCGGCGGCGTTCATTGGCAACTTCGTCAAGGACGGACAGGCGTGGGCCCATCTCGACATCGCGGGCATGGCCTGGGCGTCGAAGGAAAAGCCGACGACGCCAAAAGGCGCCTCGGGCTTTGGCGTCTGCCTGCTCAACGAGTTCGTGCGCGCAAATTACGAGGGGTAGGGGACGGCGCCATATCTTTTGCCGACAGCCGCTTATGCATACGCCGCGCGGATAAGCGCCTTCAGCGCACGGCGTATCCGCTCCCAATCGGCCTCGTTTTGCAACGGTACGCCATAGGCGTGGCCCGCCCCTGCAGCTGACAAAACGATAGCCTCGATGGAGCCGATAATGGCGGCGTTGATCGCCGGCACGTCGACGTCTGCCGGCATTACCAGATCGCCCCGCGCTTCATTTACCCATTCAACAAGGCCCCGAGAGCGAGCAGCGGCAAGTCGCGCCAGTTGCGGGCTTGGCGCGCTAAACTCCCAGGCCTTGATGCGTTGTACGAGCGGGTCGTCGCGAAACGCCTGCAAAAGACCGAGCGCCAGACGCTCGATCAGCTCGGCGTAGTCCGCCGGCCTGCCAAGCGCCAGCAGGGGGCGCAGGCGATCGCGCGACCAGTTCGCGAGGTCACCGCCTATCGCGTCGATAACGCCGTCGAGCCCTTCGAAATAGCGATAGATCAATTGCTTGTCGCACTTCGCCTGACGCGCCAGCGCGTTCACGCCAAAATTCTGAAAACCATCCCGCGCCAGTATTTCCTTGGCGGCGTCGATGATGGCCCGCTCGGTCGCGGCTCGATCCCGATTGCGCGCTTCCGCCATTTGTTCCTGAGGCCTCCATTCGACATCGAGATCCATTATCACCAAATAGTGACTTTATCAACGAATTGGCGCTGAGGGTGGATAATTCATCACTAAAAATTTCAAAGAAAGCAATAATATGGATGCGGCATCGGGGAATTTTTTGAAGAACCCTATTGCGCATGTCACTCATCGGTGATAATTGAGTCACCAATCGGTGATATAAGGAATTTTCACGATGACGATAAGAAACTTTGACCCAAAAGCATGGCAACTCGCCACGCGGACGACTGGCGACCGAATCGAACTTCACAATTCTCCTCTGCGGCGCGCGCCAGAAATGGCGCGGGCCTCGAAATGAGCAAATCTTTAAAATATGTGGGCGCCTCGACCATCGCACTCGCGATCGGGTTCAACGTTCCCTATGCGATACTCGTTTCAATTTTTGACTATCCCAACATCCTTCGTCAGCCTGCGGATGTGGTGCTGGCCCGGTTCGCCGAAGGCGGGCCGGAGCTAATTCTTACCTGGTATGCGTTCGGCTTGAGCGCACTGGCGCTTGCCCCATTGAGCCTTGCGCTATCGCTGACGCCCGAAAATCTCACACACGCTCCTGGCCGGGCAATCGGAGCGGGCGTTCTGGGAGCGCTTGCCGGCGTTGCGCAGGCGATCGGACTTTTCCGCTGGACTTTTGTCATCCCCGCCCTGGCGGCGCAGGTCGCCGACCCGCAGATAACGCAAGCAACGCGCACTGCCGCGCTCGAAACGTTCACGATGCTGAACCAGTTTGCCGGCGTTGCGATTGGCGAGCATGTCGGACAATTGTTGACGGCGGCCTTTATCGCAACCTTGGCAAGCGCCCAAGCGTCGGCGGGCCGGTTGATCACCGCATTAACGGGAGCGGCGGCCGCAATCGCGATCGGCGTCGGGACAGGGGAGGGCCTTGCACTTTCCCTCGGCGTAAATGGCGAGATATTCAGTCTCGCAACTATCGCTGGATATCTGGGCCTCAGCCTCTGGCTTCTGGGCGCCGGCGTGAACCTGCTGCGTGATGGAACCCCGCGGAGGGCGCGGTCATGACCGGATTTCTCGTGCTGGTTTTGATGTCGATCATCGTTCTCGCCGCCGTTCTTTGCATCGGCAGCCTGTTCACTCTGCATGATGACGTCGCATTTAACCAACGCATTCGACCTTAAAAAAAAAATCAGTTCATACCGCTTCAGCAAAGAAAGAAAATCATGTCCATTCATCAAATATTTTTCGCCTTGGGCCTTGCCTCATCGATCGCCGGTTGCGCAACGCGCGAAAGCGGCGTCCGCGACCCGGTTCGCTTTCGCGAAATTGCAGAAATAACGGAGATTTCAAGCCTCATCCCGCCGGACAAGCTGGCGGCCTGCTTTGAAGACACCGCCGCGCTTTTGCCGATGAGCGTTTTCCGAACGGACCCGGCGACTGGCGTCGTGTCCTATCGCTTGCGCGGCTTCGGATACACTTTCGAGGAAATCGATTTTTTTCCCGGCGCTGACCCCGTTGGCACGCAGATCACAGTACGCCTCGCGCCTGGCGTCAACGCCAAATGGCGGCGCGATTTCGAGCGCGATCGAATGGCGCCGCTGCAGGCATGCGCCGCCGGATGAGGCTGGCATGCCAATACAACGCAGGCAACACATGTCACCTAAGAAAGAGCGTAATCCCCATGTCTGAAATTATAATCAACGGCGTCAAGCTTCATTACTGCGACTCTGGTCAATCAGATCGCGAGACCTTGTTATTCGTCCACGGACTGATGCTGGCAAGCGAGTCTTTCGAAGCGCAAGTCGCCGCCTTTCGCCACGACTACCGGGTCGTCACGTTTGATCTTCGCGGACAGGGACGGTCTGCTAAGCCGCAGGACGGGCTCGATCTGGAAACGCTCGCTGAAGATACTGGCGCGCTGATCGAGGCTCTCCAGTGCAGTCCCGCTCATATCGTCGGGTTCTCGATGGGTGCGTTTATCGCCATGCGGGTTGCCGCGCGGCGGCCAGACCTTGTGCGGACGCTAACCCTGATTGGTCCGAGCGCGGACGCAGAAGAACCGGACCACCTTGCGCGCTACAATAAGCTTCTGGCCGTCGCGGTTTTTATCGGGCCACAATTGATGGTTGGCGTTATGCTGAAGATCCTGTTTGGTCCAACCTGGCTCAGTGCAAGAGAAAATAGTCTCGCAATAAAGCGTTGGAAGCGCGCGCTAAGCCGGCTGCCCCGTTCGATCTTCCGCGCCGCGCGCGCGTCTGCCAATCGCCGGTCGATAGTCGACGAACTGGCGCTTATCGCCGCGCCGACGCTAATTGTATCCGGTGAGGAGGACCGGCCAATTTCCCCGGCAAAGTCCCGCGCCGTACACAACGGCATAAAGGGCTCGCAATTTCTTTCCGCGCCACGCGCTGGGCACGCGGTGATGATTGAGCAGCCAGAGATGTTCAATGACTGCCTTCGCGCGTTCATTGAAACAGCCTAACGACCGAGCGTCGGCAATGTGTTAGAAGCCCCCTATGGCGGAAGCTCTTTTCTATCACCTTGAACGGGCGCGGCTCGACGACGTGCTGCCGGGATTGCTCGATAAAACCCTCGAGCGCGGCTGGCGCGCGGTTGTGCAGTGCGGGGCTCGCGCTGAGGCCGAAAGGCTCGACGAGCTCCTCTGGACCTATCGCGACGATTCATTTCTGCCGCATGCGATGGCTGGCGTCGCTGACGATGCCCGGCAGCCAGTCCTGCTGGCAGATTCGGCGCAACAAGGTCTGGAGGCGGACGTTCTGTTCCTGGTTGACGGCGCGGCGGCTTCCGTTGACGCCATGCGCGCGCACACGCGCTGCGTTGTCATTTTCGATGGCGGCGA
>CAZSBU010000080.1:4001-6501 GCA_964605055.1 uncultured Caulobacterales bacterium
TTGCCGAGGCGCGCGCCCTCTGGAAATCGGTAAAGTCCGCCGGCCTTGATGCGACTTACTGGCGTCAGTCGCCCACTGGCCGTTGGGAAAAGCAGGCATGAGCGATTCCGCCGCCGTCCGAGCCCGACTGGAAGACCGTCGCCGCGAACTGAGAATGCTCTCGGACATGGCGTCGGAGTCTCGAGGCGCTGTTGAACTCGACCAGCAATCGGTCGGCCGGCTGTCGCGCCAGGACGCGTTGCAGCAGCAAGCGATGGCGAAGGCTCAGGATGCGCGTCGCGCAGGCGAACTGCGGCGCATCGAGCGCGCCTTGCAACGTCTCGATGCGGGCGAGTATGGATTCTGCGGTGATTGCGGCGAGCCGATAGGTGGCAAGCGCCTCGAGATCGATCCGCTTGCGGAATTGTGTATCGGCTGTGCGAGATGAGCCGTAAATTTTGACGCAGTGCGGTGGGTTAAGGGCGTACGGCGCAGCTGTTCGTTAGAACGGCCAGCCGCGACGTTCCTTAACCGTCGAGAGCACAAAGTTTGACATTGAATCTTTCACGCCCGGCAGCCGCGCCAGTTTCTTCAGCGCGACCTCGGCATAGGAATCCATGTCCGCCGCTGCGACGATAAGCAGATAATCCCCGCCCCCCGAGATGGCGTGACAGGCGATGATTTCCTCGATAGAGGCGACGCCCTTTACAAAGGCGTTGAGCAAGTCTTCGGAATGGGATTCCATCTTGACAAAGACATAAGCAAGAACCGCGACGCCTAGCTGGCGACGGTCTAGGAAGGCGCCATAGCCTGCAATGACGCCTACTTCCTCGAGGCGGCGCACCCGCCGGTGACAGGCGGAAGGCGACAGCCCCGCGAGGTCCGCAAGTTCGGCGTTGGTCAACCGCCCATCGTTTTGCAGGGCCTCGAGAAGTTTTCTGTCAAATTCATCGAGCACGGGAGAATATTGCGATAAAGAACCCGCGGCGCAAGGGTTTTCAGATTCTGTTGTATTTTGACCCACATAATCAAGAAAATTCCGCGCCATATGCGCTAAACTCTGCACATGGAAAACTCAACTAACAATGCCCGCGACGCCGTGAGCGCCCCGAAGGCCAATCCATTCGCCGCCAACACAACGCATGCGCTGCGTGGCGACTACGCTCACATCGCCGCAGATTATACTGTTGCGCAGCCTTATGAGGCGTACACAGACGAAGAGCACGAGCGTTGGCGTTATCTGTATGATCGTCAGTCGAAGTTGCTGCCGGGATATGCGGCGCAGGAGTTTATCGATGGCCTGAAAGACCTCCGCGCCGGCGGCGCTATCCCGCGCCTCGAAGCGGCGAGCGAGGTGTTGGACGCCGCAACAGGCTGGCGTCTCGTCGCGGTGCCGGGCCTCATTCCTGACGATGTGTTTTTTGATCACCTTGCCAACCGGCGTTTTCCGGTGAGCTGGTGGATCCGCTGCGCCGATGAGTTGGATTATCTTGTCGAGCCTGACATTTTCCACGACTTCTTCGGGCATGTGCCGCTGTTATCAAACCAGACGTTTGCGGACTACATGCAGGAATATGGCAAGGGCGGTCTGCGCGCGCTTCAACTTGGCGGCGAGAAGATGCTGGCCCGGCTCTATTGGTACATGATGGAGTTCGGGCTCATCAGAATGGCCGAGGGACTGCGCGCTTTTGGCGCCGGTATGTTGTCGTCGAAGGACGAGACGATCTATTCGGTTGAAAGCCCCGCGCCACATCGCGTCGCCTTCGATCTCGAACGGGTTCTGTCGACAAGCTATATGGTCGACGATTTTCAGAAAACATATTTCGCCATCGATAGCTTCGACGAACTGATCGCCGCGACGGCAGTCGATTTCGCCCCGATCTACGCCCGCTTGAAAGGCGCAGCGCCTGTTGATCCAGCAACGTTGCTTCCTGGCGACCGCGTGATCTCGCAGGGGTCAGTGGGCGGCGCCTGAGTCCGCGCCTGGCGGCGCGTTTCCATTCACAGGGGAGGAACCATAAAAAAGGCCGCCCGTCCGGAGCGGGCGGCCTTCTTGTATCGGTAAATTACCGCTTACGGACGATTGACGACAACAGAACGCGGAACGCCTGCGGCCGCTGTGTTGCCATTGAGGCCCGTGACATTGAAGGTAACGCTGGAAACGGTTGAGCGCCGGAGATTGCTCAACGATGCCGAGCACGTGCCGCTTGTTCCTGTGGTGCAGCTTCCCGTGGCCCCGGTGCTCGTCGATATATTGACGACGACTCCGGACTGCGCCGCGCCGGCGCCATTATCGACCGTCGCCGTCATCGTCGCGCGCCAGCGTTGCGATGACGTGTTCTCGCCAAACCCGGTCAGGTCGGTGAGCCGCGGTCCGGCTGGCGCGGTTCCGCCGCATATCGACGGCAGTGCGAACGACTCGGTTATCGACGAGCCGGTGGAGTTCATCGTCCCGCCCTGACCCATGCCGCGCTGGGCGAACGCCGCCCAGATGAGGCAGTCGCGGCTTGACGGCGCCTGC
>CAZSBU010000080.1:6511-10214 GCA_964605055.1 uncultured Caulobacterales bacterium
AGGGCGACGATCCGGCCGCGCTCGAGTTGCGCAACGTCTCGTTCGGCGCCGGGCCCAGGGTGACTGTGGCGACGTCGCGCAGGAGGGCGGCGTCCTCCTTGCGGACCTGCACCTCGACCCGCACGAAGCCCTGCCGCTGACGGCGCCTGCGCCAGCATGCCATCGCGGATCTGGAAGTAGGTAGGCGCTGCGGGCGTGAAGTTGAACCCGCCCACGAGGTCGTCGAGTATATTGTCAGCGGTGAACCCGGCCGCCTGATAGCGCTGCCACACATCCCAAATGGTTGCGGCGATGATCTCGCCATTGCGATGCACGCCGCGCGTCGAGTTGAAGTTTCCGATCGTGTCCGGGTGGACGGAATATCGCGACGAACGGATGCCGTTCGGATTGTTGAAGGAGTATTCTCCGACCACGTCGTTATCGTTGATGATGATCGCGAGCACGTCGGCAAGACCTTCGCCAAGTGCGCCGGGCACGGATCCGCTCATTGATCCGATCATCCGCCAGGTTAGCCCGTGGCCGTATTCGTGCCAGACGATATCGCTGTCGAGATCGCCGTCGCGGTTTGGCGTCGTCAGGTTCCACAGATACATCTGCATGCGCGGCGAAGAACCATCCGTAGGCGTTGCAAAGTTTGCGTTGTTGAAGCTGCCGCCGTCTTGCGCCTCTGCGTTCACGCGGTCGTTGCCCAGCCCACCGAGGCTGAAATTGTTTTGCTGGAAGTTGCCGGCCGCCTCGTTGAACCCGTGGCGATAGAGACGGTCGTGAATGACGTTGTTGAAATAAAAGAGGTTTTGGACGGCGACAGCCTGATTCTGCACTGTCGTCGGTGTCTGCGTCAGGTTCGCGGCAGTGGTGAAGTTGCCGTCCGTGACGGCGACGCCGCCGGCGTCTGGCGAGTTGTTGTTATCGCGATCAAGATAGGCGCGCGCATTGTTGCCCTGGATCAGGATCGTGCTTTGGGTGCCGGAGAGCCATCCTTGCGGCGATTGGGCGTTGCCTGCGCCGGGTCCGTTGACGATGGTTTGCGGCGACACGCCCGGATGGTCGGCGAAGATGGCGTAGCTGTCTTCGGCAGTCCGGAGCTCATTCGAGGCAATGCGGCCAAGGCCGTCGACGACGGTATGATAGAGCTGGTTGTCGGCTTGGCTCCATGTCTCAACGAGGAAGCCTTCGCTCAGCTCACCATTGGTTTCGATGACAATGCGCTCGACCGTGGGCGCCTGATAGAAGAAATCAGTCTTCGCGAACGTCGCTATCGCCCCTGAACGGCCAGCAAGCGTCGGCGGGCTGGCGGCTGCGCCGAAATTTGAGTCAATCGCGACCCGGAGCGCCTCAATGTCGGTCGTGAGGCTTCGAGCAACGCGGCCCCGAACCGGAGCGACGCGGTCAATTACATGGATTGGCGTGCCGTCCGCTTCGAAAACGGCCTTGGCGTAGGCCCCGTGCACCCTCAGGCCGCCAATCCGCTATTCGAAGCGCGCAACGGTGCGGCCCTGATTATCCTTGCCGGAGCGCAGTTCGACTATGGAATCCGCCGTAGCGCGATCCCCGCCGCGAAGCTCGATTGCGGCGCCAACCGTTGCGCGGATGTTGGCGCGTTTGGCGGCGCGTAACTGGTCGGCGTCGTTGCTGATCTGCGCTTCGCGATTTTCGACACCGTTGAGCGATTGCGCCCAGGCGCCGCCGGACGCGACGCACAGCGCCGCGATGCTGACCAGCCCGATCAGCGATTTCGTTTGCCCTCTGACCATTCTCTCTCCTTGAAGCCCTTCCGGTCTGTTTCGCGGGTCCCTTCGCGGCCACTGCGGAACCGAAAGGATCACCCGCGGCGGCGGTTGAAAATGGATACCGATCGCAACTATTCAGCAAGGAGGAAACTCGCCATCTGGGGGAAATATTTTCGCGAAAACGCAATATTATTGCGCCGCATCATCACAAATGCGTGAAATATGCCTCAAGACGGCACAATAGAGAGATATAACATCACTTATTTCTTGGACGTCGCCGGCGGTTGCAGCTTATGCTTGCGCACAAGCCCGCGCATCTGGTCGTAGGAAAGACGGAGGTAGTCGGCCGTGCGGCGCTGGCTCCATCCGCATGCGGAGAGGGCCGCTTCCACCCACTCGCGCTCGACGACGCCGAGCCGCTTGCGCAGGTCGAAGCTTGCGGCCGGCGCGGATGGAATGGGAATTGGCGCCTGTGCGGCCGTTTCCAAATGCTTCGGCGCACTGGAAGTGGTTGGCTGCCCCGCGAGCGAGGGCGGCGGCCGGAATGGCCCCTCGAACGGATCGATCACCGCGGCGTCGATTGGCCCCTCATTACCGTCGGCGACCCAGCGGTAGAACGTGCGCTCGGCTGCGTTTTTCAGTTCACGGACATTGCCGGGCCATGAATGAGCAACAAAGGCTTCAGTGGCGGCGGGCGTGAAGCCGGCGAACTTCATGCCGGTCTCCTGCGCCATGCGTTGCGCAAAATGAGCGGCGAGAAGCGGAATGTCTTCGCGCCGCGCGCGCAATGGCGGCGCGGCGATGACGTCGAACGCCAGCCGGTCCAGAAGATCGGCGCGAAACCTGCCGGCCTCGGCGAGCGCGGCGAGATCAAGGTTTGCAGCAGCGATAATGCGCACATCGGCCGATAGCGTCCGCTCCCCTCCGACCCTTTCGTATTCGCCGTATTCGATGACGCGCAGCAGCTTTTCCTGAACGCGCAGCGAAGCGGAGGAAATCTCGTCGAGGAAGAGCGAGCCCTTGTCGGCGCGTTCAAAGCGCCCCGTCCGGCGCTTGGCGGCCCCGGTGAACGCGCCCGCCTCGTGGCCGAACAATTCGCTTTCGAGAAGGTCTTCCGACAGGGCCGCGCAATTGACCTTGACGAACGGTCCGCCCCAGCGCGGCGACAGGAAATGAATCCGCGCGGCGATCAGTTCCTTGCCTGACCCGCGTTCGCCAACGACGAGAAGCGGGCGGTCGAACGCCGCCGCCGCCGAGGCGTGTGCGAGCGCATCGAGGAAGACGGGCGACTGGCCGATGAGGTCCGGGCTGGCGGGCTGTTCCATAGGTCAAATATGCCATTTTTATGAGGGAAAATAAACCTGTGAATTGGTTTTTCGCGCCTCATACAACTTCCGCCGTCGCCGCTTAAAAATATTTTATGAGGCAAAACAACTAGTTATAGGCGGACGCCAAGTTGGCACGACCCTCGCAATACAAGGGTTAATCGGATGGAGATCCGAGGCCAAAACGCACCGCGCCAAAGGCGCAATGCAGAAAAGACAGATGAGCTATTCCAGGTACGACGATGCAGAACGCGACCGCGATTGGGAGCGCCGTTTCGCGCGATCGCTGCGCGGGCGTGAAGGCTTCGCCTGGGGCGCCTTTTTCGTTGGTTTCGTTCTCGGCGCCATTATTTTCTGAAGGAGGAATTCATGGGCGTATTTTCAAGACTGAGCGATATCGTCAATTCCAACCTCAACGCCATGCTGGACAAGGCGGAGGACCCGGAAAAAATCGTGCGTCTGATCATCCAGGAGATGGAAGACACGCTGGTCGAGGTGCGGGCCCGCGCGGCGCGCGCCATCGCCGACAAAAAGGAAGTGGAACGGCGCATCGCCGAATTCACCGCCCGCTCGAACGAATGGGAATCGAAAGCCGAACTCGCCATCGCCAAGGGCCGGGACGACCTCGCGCGCGGCGCGATCGCCGCC
>CAZSBU010000081.1:0-4312 GCA_964605055.1 uncultured Caulobacterales bacterium
TCACCGCCCGCTCGAACGAATGGGAATCGAAAGCGGAACTCGCCATCGCCAAGGGCCGGGACGACCTCGCGCGCGGCGCGATCGCCGCCAAGCGCAAGGCGCAGGAGATGATCGATCTCTTCGCCAAGGAGCGCCAGGCGATCGACGCCAGCCTCGACAAGGCCAATGACGACCTCTCGAAGCTTCAGCACAAGCTGAAAGAAGCGAAAGCCAAGCAGCGCTCGCTGGAAATCCGGCGCGGCGTCGCGTCCGACAGCGTGCGGATCAACCGGCAGGTGTATGATGGCCGGATCGATGAAGCGATGGCCCGCTATGAGCGTTACGAGCGGCGCATTGACGAGATGGAAGCTGAGGCTGAAAGCTACGTACTCGGACGGCCGAAGTCGCTGGAGGAAGAGTTCAAGGAACTCGCAGCCGAAGACGACGTTAACGCCGAATTTGAGGCGCTGAAAAAGCGGGTAGCCGAGCGGGCCCATCGTAACTGAATAAGCGGCCAGCTGGTCGATAAACGATAAAGATAAGGGGCGTTGAAATGGTGGAACCCTGGCCGTTCATAGTCGCAATCATCGCGATACTTTTTATCGCGCTGCCGGCGACGATCATGCACTACATAACCGAGTGGCGGAAAACGAAGACGCTTTCCGCCGACGACGAGCGCCTCGTGGACGACCTGTGGAAGTCCGCTCAACGTCTCGAGCGCCGCGTCGAGGCGCTCGAGACCATTCTCGACAAGGAAGCGCCGCGCTGGCGCGACGAATACAGGGATCGCCCTCATGCCTGACGAACGCCACTACCATCACCATCATCACCATTACGGCGATCGCGGCGACTACGCCTATCGCGCGGGCGAGCCGGGGCCGGGGCCTAATCTCAACCGCCTGCGCCGCAATATGCGCACGGGCAAAGTGGCGGGAGTGTGCGCCGGGCTCGCCGACTATTTCGGCTGGCGGGTGAAATACCTCCGTATCGGGCTCGTTCTCGCGACGGTGTTTTTCTTCCCCATGCCGATCGTCGTCTATGTGATCGCGGCGGTCTTGATGAAGCCGGGCGAAAGGTCGGTCCTGCCGCAAGCCTCGCCCGAGGAAGAACGGTTCTGGCGGACCTATTCGGTGAGGCCGAAAGCGACGTTCGCCGAACTCAAGCACCGCTTCCGCGCCATCGAGGCGCGCGTGGCGAACATGGAGCAGACCGTGACGTCGAACGAATACGGCCTGCGCAAACAGTTCCGCGACCTCGAACGCGGAATCTGACCGACGCCGCCAACGCGACTACCGGCAGCGCAAACTTGGCGACATGGGCCTTGTGGCCCGGGGATGAACGGTCCGGCGGAAGCTTTCCGGCGGACGAGGGAGCGGCTTTGCGCCCAGTCGGGGACATGGATCCGCGAAAGCGCGCCGCCGGAGATGGGAGAAGCGATGATGCCGATGGTTTCACATATCGCAAAAACGCGCCGCCCGAAGGCGCTTCAGACCAGCCTTCTGGCGGCGTGCGCCGTCCTCGCGATCCTCGCGACAGGGGTTCTTCTCTGCGCCGGCGATGTCGCATGCCTTGCGCAGGGCGCGGGCTCTGGCGACGCCCCCGTTGGCATAGCGGCTGACGGATCGCCGACTGACAAGACAAACGCTCGTTTCGTGCTCATCTTTTAAATCTTATTAAATACAACGGGTTAGACCACGATCTCGGGAGCGTTCTTGGGTCGGTTTAGCCTCCAATATGGAAAGCCGCGCCATTCGGGCGATCTCGCGGTTGCCGGTAGATCGACCGATCGTCTACGATCAGTTGGATGGTCCGGGGTCCCCCGGCCTCCAGCGAGGACGCAACATCGTGAAAAAAGGGCCCCGACGGCGCCGCCGGGCCGGCCCCGCCGCTGCGAGGGCGACACCGCCTTCCCGACCGGGCCCCGCCGCAAAATCCAGTCAGCCAATCGTCGCCGAGACGTCGCCGCCGGGCGATCGTCATGCGGCCGTCGCGGTGAAATCCGCCGCGAGCCAATCGGCGCGCCCGCCCGCGCCGGAGGTCGAGCGCCTTGCGGCGCTTGATCTTGGTACGAATAATTGTCGATTGCTCATCGCCTCGCCGCGCGGTCGCAAGCTCCGCATCGTTGATGCCTTTTCGCGTATTGTCCGGCTCGGCGAGGGGCTTTCGCAAACGGGTCGCCTTTCCGAAGCGGCGATGGAGCGGACCATCGACGCCCTGAAAGTGTGCGCCGACAAGATCGCCCGGCGCGGCGTCACGCGATCGCGCTGCATCGCGACGCAGGCCTGCCGGGCGGCCGCGAACGGTCCGGAGTTCCTGCATCGCATCAAGGTCGAGACCGGCCTTGAGTTTGAAATCATCTCCACCGCCGAAGAGGCGCGGCTGGCGGTCGCGGGGTGCGCCGATCTGATCGACCATACAGCGTCGGCTGGGCTGATCTTCGACATCGGCGGGGGCTCTACCGAAGTATCGTTCGTCAGACCGGGGTCGTCCGGCGCCAACGCGCGCGCGCCTGAAATCGCCGGGTGGTTCTCGATGCCCTATGGCGTCGTCAACATCTGCGAGGCGTGGGGCGGGCGGGATGTCTCGCGCGCCACTTACGATGCGATCGTTTCGGCGATGCGCGCCGAGATCGCAGCCTTTGGCGATCCTGCGGGCTTGCGCCCGGCGTTCGAGGCGGGCGAGGGACATTTGCTCGGCACATCGGGAACAGTTACCTCGATAGCGGGCGTGCACCTTTCCCTCCCGCGCTATCGCCGCGAGGCGGTCGACGGGGTTTGGCTCACCATCGACGAAGCGCGATCGGTGCCGGAACGCCTGCGGTCGATGCCGTTTGACGAGCGCGCGCGCGAGCCGTGTATCGGACCCGATCGCGCCGATCTGGTCATCGGCGGATGCGCCATCCTCGAAGCGCTGGTGTGCGAATGGCCCGCCGCGCGCGTGCGGGTCGCCGATCGCGGTCTGCGCGAGGGTATTCTGCACGGGCTTGCCGCGAAGCGAGCGCCCCGCCGGCGTTGGCCGGCCAGCCAGTCCGCGCCCGCCGCAACGGCTGGCGATCCGGCGTAACATCTGCGGTAATGGCGAACGGGGGCTTTCCCCGTTTCGGTCTGATCGCTATACGACCGCATGGAGCGGAAACGATCTGCGAGCGGCGGCGGCCCAGGCAAAAAGCCGAAATCGAAAGCGCGGCGAAAGACCGATCTGGCGACGACGGCGCTTGGCGCAACGCCGCCAAAGCGCGGTCTGAAAAAAACGAGCGCCGAGGGCGGGCTCTCCAAAAAATCAAAGACTGCGGCGAGCGCCGCGCGCGACACCGGCGTCGCCTCGGGCGCAGGGCAACGCGATCTCGGCGTCAATGTGAAGACGGCCCGGCAGCGCACGCACTCGTCAACGCTTTGGTTGCATCGTCAGTTGAACGATCCGTTCGTCGCCCGCGCCAAGGCCGAAGGCTATCGCAGCCGCGCAGCCTACAAACTGCAGGAGATCAACGACAAGTTTGGGCTCATTGCGCATGGCTCGCGCGTTGTCGATCTCGGCTGCGCGCCGGGCGGCTGGCTGCAGATTGCGGTCAAGGCCGGCGCGGAACATGTCGTTGGCATCGACTATCTCGCTATGCCGGCGGTGCCTGGCGCGACCGTGCTGGAACTCGACTTCCTCGACGATGCGGCGCCAGACCGTCTGAAGGCCGCGCTCGGCGGCGCGGCCGACGTTGTCTTGTCCGACATGGCGGCGCCGACAACGGGGCACCGGGCGACGGACCACCTGCGCATCATTGCGCTTGCCGACGCAGCGCTTGATTTTGCAATCGACGTGCTGGCGCCCGGCGGGGCGTTTGTCTGCAAGGTATTTCAGGGCGGGGCCGAAGGCGAATTGCTGACGCGGCTAAAGCGGTACTTCGTATCGGTCAAACATGCAAAGCCGCGCGCCAGCCGCGTCGACTCGGCTGAAATGTATGTCGTCGCAACGGGCTTCAGACAACCGCCGCCGGGAAAGGATGAAACAGCATGAGAATCTGGGTTTCGTCGCTGGCCGCCGTGCATGACGTTTTCGCCGCGGCGCGTCCGTCGAGCGCTGTGAGCCTTTTGTCGCCCGGTTCGGACTTTCCCGTCCTTCCTGTGACAGCGCCGGAGTCGCACTTGCGCGTCGAACTGCACGATATTCGCGACGACGATCCGCAGCTCGTTGCGCCGAATGCGGACCATGTCAGCAGATTGATTGATTTTCTCAGCCTATGGCGGCCGGACGCGCCGCTGCTCGTTCACTGCTGGGCGGGGATCAGCCGGTCGACCGCGACGGCATTCATCGCGGCTTGCCTGCATAATCCGGAAGCGGATGA